>DATNBG010000381.1:0-5925 GCA_035572075.1 Roseiarcus sp.
TCCACCATTCCAGGCGCGCGTGAGCTGAGCCTCGAACTCGCCGAAGCCGCGCAGCGCCACGCTCGCCATCAATTCATCGCGGTCGCGGAAATGCCGATAAGGAGCGGCCGGGCTTACGCCGGCGAAGCGGGCGGCCTCGGCGAACGTGAACCCCGCGGTCCCCTTCCTCGCGATCAGTTCCAGCGCCGCGCGGATCAACGCCTCGCGCAGATTGCCGTGATGATAGCCGCGCGGATGATCGCGCTCGCCGGGCTCGTCGCTCCTCCGACTCATGTAAGGAATGTTTACATCATGACGGCGGGGGCGCCAATGGCCGGCCGCTTTGGGCGGGAAGCGGACCCTGGGGCCCAAATGGCCCGATGCAAAAACGCTGACTTTTGCATCCATCGATCACGCCTCTTGACATTCGATAATTCCATATTGATAGAAATATGGAAAGGAGACTCAATGCCCAAGAGCGACGCCGAGGAGACCGCCCGCTATGCCGACATGCTCGGCGCCCTCGGAGCCGAGCCGCGCCTGCGGATCGTCCGGCTTCTGCTAGCGGCGCATCCGGAAGGACTTGTCGTTGGCGAGATCGGCGCCGAGCTTGAAATTCCGCCTTCCACGCTCTCCCATCATCTCGACAAGCTTAAGAACGAAGGCCTCGTGTCCGTGCGCCGCGAAAGCACCTTTCTTCGCTGCACCGCCAACACCGAGACACTTCAAGACATCGTGGGGTTTCTGTTCGCCGAGTGCTGCACGCGCAACAAGGCGATCCGGCCCGAGGAAATCACCTGCGCCTGTTAGAAGGACGCCATGCCCGAAGCCGACATCAAGGAAGCCGTCCGCAATCGCTACGCCGAAATTGCGCGGAACGTTTGCGCGCCGATATCGTCGTGCTGTTACGACGGCGAGGCGGGGTCTCGCGGCATTTCGGCGAACCTCTACGCCGATCACGAAGCCGGGGCGGTCCCCGAAAAGGCAATGCTGGCCTCGCTTGGCTGCGGCAATCCGACCGCGCTTGCCGACTTGAAGGAAGGCGAAACGGTCCTCGATCTTGGGTCGGGAGGCGGCATCGACGTGCTGCTCTCCGCGCGTCGCGTCGGGCCTTCGGGCAAAGCCTACGGCCTCGACATGACCGACGACATGCTGGCGTTGGCGCGCGAGAATCAACGCAAGGCGGGCGCCGAGAACGTAGAATTCCTAAAGGGCGAGATCGAAAATATTCCGCTGCCCGACAACGCGGTCGACGTGATCATTTCCAATTGCGTGATCAATCTATCCGCCGACAAGGACCGCGTGCTGCGCGAGGCTTTCCGTGTTCTCAAGCCAGGAGGCCGGCTTGCGGTGTCCGATGTTGTCACGCGCGGGGACGTGCCCGAGCAGGTGCGGCGCGACATCCTGCTGTGGGCCGGCTGCATCGCGGGCGCGCTCGAAGAGAACGACTATCGCATGAGGCTCGCCGCCGCCGGGTTCGAGGCGATCGGCCTCGAACCGACGAGAGTCTACAACATCGAGGACGCGCGCGAATTCCTGACCGGCAAAAACATCGACGTAGATGCGATCGCGCCGCAGGTCGAGGACAAATTTATGAGCGCCTTCGTGCGCGCGAGGAAGCCGCTTCCGGCTGACGCGACAAAAGGTGAGGCCTGCTGCGCCCCGACATGCTGTTCGGGAAGCAAGCAATGAGCGACCGCCGATACAATGTGCTGTTCCTCTGCACCGGAAACAGCGCGCGTTCGATTCTCGCCGAGAGCATCCTGCGCAAGGACGGGGCTGGGCGCTTCAATGCCTTCTCTGCGGGCAGCCATCCCAGGGGTGCGGTCAATCCGCTCGCGTTCAGGGTCTTGGGCGCATACGGCTACCCGACTGACGGCTTCCGATCAAAAGGCTGGGACGAATTCGCCCGTCCCGGCGCGCCTGAATTAGATTTCGTCTTCACCGTCTGCGACAACGCCGCTGGCGAGGCGTGTCCCATCTGGCCAGGCCAGCCGATAACCGCGCATTGGGGCATCGAGGACCCTGCTGCGGTCGAAGGAACTGACATTCAGAAGGAGCGGGCCTTCAATCTGGCGTTCCGCTATCTTAAAAATCGCATTTCGGTATTCACAAGCCTGCCGATCCGAAGCCTCGACAAGATGGCCCTCGGGGCGATGCTTCGGGAGATCGGCGAGATGGAAGGCGCAAGCACACCAAGGCCAAAGGCGAGCTAGTGCCGGATCGAGGCGCGCTCCTGCGGCGCCTTGCGGCCGAAGCGCTTGGGACGGCGTTTGTCGTAGCCGCGGTTGTCGGCTCGGGCGTCATGGCGGAGACGCTGACGAAGGACACTGCTCTTGCGCTGCTCGGCAACACGATCCCGACCGGCGCGATCTTGGTCGTGCTGATCACGATCCTCGGGCCGATCTCGGGCGCTCATTTGAACCCGGCTGTGTCGCTCGTGTTCGCCCTTAAGCGAGAACTCCCGCCACGGGACGCTGCGCTCTACGTTGCGGCTCAGATCATCGGCGGCGTCGCGGGAACGTTTGCGGCCCATCTCATGTTCGCCCTGCCGTTGGTTGAGACCTCGCTGAAAGCGCGCACCGGCGCACCGCTATGGTTCGCCGAATGGGTGGCGACGTTCGGGCTCATCCTTACGATCCTTGCAGGACTCCGATTTGCCCGCGCGTCAGTCCCATGGCTGGTCGGGCTTTACATCACGGCGGCCTATTGGTTCACCGCCTCCACATCGTTCGCCAATCCGGCCGTGGCGATTGCGCGCTCGCTCACGAACACCTTTTCGGGCATCCGGCCAGTCGATCTACCGGGCTTCATCGGCGCGCAATTGATTGGCGCGGTGTGCGGCCTCGCCTTCGCGAGTTGGCTTCTCAGCGAACACGAGAAGATCAACGTGGAGGCACAGCTATGAATCGGCCGATCGTCGTGACGCCCGGAGGCATCAAACTTTGTCGACCGTCAGAAGCGGTGCTCGACATCCTTCCCAATCCGAACATCGCCGGCTTCGTCAAGGAGGACGGCGAGGTTGTCGAGGATGATCCAATCCGCAAGTGAACGGGCGCAGGCTACGTCCGCTGTGGGTCGAAACCAGTCCAACCGATTCGGTTTTGATCCTAATTCATCGCCTTGAGGATCTGAGGCTTGACCTGGCTCTCGAGCGTCGCGGCGGTGATCGGCCCGACCAGCTTGAAGGCGAGCTTGCCGTCGCCCTTGACGATGAAGGTCTCGGGCACCCCATAGACGCCCCAGTCGATGCCGGCGTGATTGTTCGGATCGAGACCCACCCTGGCGTAGGGGTCGCCGTCCGCGCCCAGGAAGCGGCGGACGTTCTCGGCCGAGTCCCGCTGCGCGACCCCGTAAACCGCGACGCCCTTCGCCTTGAGCTCCGGATCGGCGGCGAGCGCCATCAGATAGCGATGCTCGTAATGGCAGGGCTCGCACCAGGAGCCGAACATGTTGACGACGCTCACATGGCCGGCGCGCAAGTCGGCGCCGGTCAGGCCCGGCGCGCCGTCGAGGCCGGGCAGGTCGAGCGGTGGGGCGGACTGGCCGATCAGCACCGAGGGAACGCTCGCCGGATCGCCGGCGCCGAGCCGCTCGAACAGAAGCCAGGCGAGCGCCATGAACACGATGAGGGGAACATAGACGAGCCAGCGCCGGACGCCTTGGGCGGGGCTTTCGGCCTCGACGCTCACCGGACCTCACCCTTCGCGCCGCCCTTTGCGCGGTCGAGCGCCCTCGTCGCCCGGGCGAGCTCCGTGTTCAGACGGCGCGAGTCCAGGACCACCCAGGCGATCATCGCGCCGATCGTGAGCGCCGCGACCGCATAGGCGGCGACGATGAAGCCGAGGTGGGGACCGGCCATCATGCGCCCCCGGCCGCAAGGCCCGGCGCGAGGCGGTCGCCCTCGTGGGCCGCCAGCATCGTCACCCGCGCGATGCGCCGGCGCAGGACCTCGTTGCGGATCGCCATCAGGTGCAAGGTGAGAAAAAGGCTGGTGAAGGCGAGCGCCATCACGATGAGCGGCAGGAGCAGGGAAGGGGCGATGGTCGGCCCGCCCAGGCGGAACACCGAGGCCGGCTGATGCAGGGTGTTCCACCAGTCGACGGAGAATTTGATGATCGGCAGGTCGACCGCGCCGGCCAGGGTCAGGATCGCCGCCGCTTTGGCGGCGCGGCCCGGATCGTCGATCGCCCGCCACAAGGCCATAATGCCAAGGTAGATAATGAACAGCGCCAGCACCGAGGTCAGGCGCGCGTCCCAGACCCAGTAGGTTCCCCACATCGGCTTGCCCCACAGCGAGCCGGTGACGAGGCAGATGAAGGTGAAGCCCGCGCCGAGCGGCGCCGCCGCCTTCTGCGCGGCGTCCGCGAGCGGATGGCGCCAGACCAGCGTGCCGAGCGCGGCCGCGGTCATCACGGCGTAGACGAAAGTCGCCATCCAGGCCGCCGGCACATGCAGATACATGATCTTGACCGTCTCGCCCTGCTGATAATCGGGCGGCGCGGCGAAGGAGAGCCACAAGCCAGCGACAAACAGCGCCGCCGTCGCCGCGGCGAGCCAGGGCAGGAGGCGGCGCGCCACCTCGACGAACGCGGTCGGATTGGCGAGATTGACCATGGGCGCCTCTCTTATGCCAGGGAGAGAAGGGCGGCAATGCGGCGGGCCGGAACGGCCGCGGCCGCATTGCGAATAGTGGGACCATCGAGTGAATTCTTCCCTATAGAGAAGACGTCAATCTTGCGAAGCATGAGAGGTTCGAAAATGGCCAATTCCGCCGAAGCCGGACGCAACGCCCCGCCGCCCTTGCCGCTTCAGGCCATGCGCGTGCTCGATGTTTGCCAGGTCATGGCGGGCCCGTTCTGCTGCATGCTTCTGGCCGACCTCGGCGCGGACGTCATCAAGGTCGAGCCGCCCGACGGCGGCGACCAGGCCCGCCGCGCCATGGGTTTCAAGCTCAAGGGCGACGACAGCCTCGGCTTCCTCAACATGAACCGCAACAAGCGCTCGATCACCCTCGACCTTAAGAGCGAGGCCGGACGCAAGGTGTTCCTGCGCCTCGCCGAGACGGCGGACGTGATCGTCGAGAACTATCGGCCCGGAGCGATGAAGAAGCTCGGCGCCGACTATGAGGCGGTGCGCGCCGTCAATCCCGCCATCATTTACGCCAGCATCTCCGGGTTCGGGCAGACCGGCCCCTGGGCCGGCCGGCCGGGCTTCGACCTCATCGCTCAAGGAGCGTCGGGAATCATCAGCGTCACCGGCGATCCCGACGGGCCGCCGGCGAGGGCCGGCGTGCCGGTGACCGACATCGGCTGCTCGCTCTTCACTCTCTACGCCATCCTCGCCGCCTATATCGGCCGTCAGGCTGACGGCCTTGGCCAATATATCGACGCCTCGCTTTACGAGGCCGGCATCGCCTTCGCCATTTGGGACATCAGCGAATATTGGGGCACCGGCCGTGTGCCGGGGCGCCTGGGCACCGCCAACCGGATGGCCGCGCCTTATGAGGCCGTTCGCGCAAAGGACGGATATTTCGTAATCGGCGCGAACAACGATCGCTTATGGCTGAGGCTATGCGAGGCGATCGAGCGCCCAGATCTGGCCGCCAATCCGAAGTACAAGACCAACGCCGGCCGGCTCGCCAACCGGGCGGCGCTGGCTCACGACCTGGAAGCGACGTTTGTGACGCGCAACCGGGACGACTGGGTCTCGCTTCTTCTTGCTGCTGGCGTTCCCGCCGGACCGATCAGCGACTATGCGGAGGTGTTCGGCAGCGATCACGCAAAGGCGCGCGAGATGAAGATGACGATCGCGCATCCAGTCGAGGGCGCCATCCCCAATATCGGCTTCCCGGTCAAGCTCAAAGGCACGCCGCAGCAGCTGCGCCGGCCCCCGCCGCTGCTCGGCGAGCACAATGATGAGATTTTCGCCGAGCTTGGGATCGTG
>DATNBG010000382.1:0-3592 GCA_035572075.1 Roseiarcus sp.
GCGATCGCCTTCGGGACATGGGGGCCGCTGTCCTCGCCGAACTTGAACATTGAGGGATGGAGGCGGAACGGCCGGTCGAAGCGCCAGGCGTAAGGGTCGGCGAGCAATTTGGAGGCGTCGAAGCGCTTTCCGCGCTTCGGATCGTAAGGGCCCTCGATGCGGAAACCATAAGCCGCGCCAGCGCCAAAGCCCGGCGCAAGGCCGCGAAAAACGCCGTCGGCGGCGCGCGCCATCGAGACGCGAGCAACCTCGCGGTCGCCGTCATGGACACACAGCGAAGCGCCCTCGGCATTGGGAAGCTCGAGCGCCGCTTCAAGTCCGCGCGCGGTGACCGCGACACCCCGCGCGGACTTGCGCTCGCTCATTCTTGAGCCCCTGCGAGCGCACGATACAGCGCGGCGTAGCGCTTGGCGGGGCCGCGCCAGGAGACGTCCGACCGCATGCCATTCAGTCTCATCCGCCGCATGACCGCCGGATCGCGGCTGACGGTCAGCGCGCGGTCGAGCGCGTGAGCCAACGCGTCGACGGAGGAGGGGTGGAACTGGAAGCCGGTCGCGACGCCCGCCGCCATCGCGGCCTCGTTGGCGTCGATCACCGTGTCGGCGAGGCCGCCGACGCGCGCGACCGCCGGCGGGGCGCCATATCTCAGCGCGCAGAGCTGGGTCAGGCCGCAAGGCTCGAAACGGGACGGCACGACAATGAAATCGGCGCCCGCCTGGATGAGATGCGCGAGCATCTCGTCATAGCCGAAAACACAGCCGACCGAGTCCGGACGCGCGCCGGCGGCGGCGGCGAAGCCCGCCTCCAGCGACGGCTCGCCCGAGCCGAGCAGCGCGAGCTGGCCGCCCTTGGCGACGACGCCCGGCAGCGCCTGCAGCAGAAGGTCGAGGCCCTTCTGATCCGACAGGCGCGAGACGACGCCGAACAATTGCCGGTCGAGCCTGGGCGCCAGTCCCAACCGGGTCTGCAGCGCGGTCTTGTTGCGCACGCGCATGTCGATGCGGAGCGCGCTGAAGGTCTGCGGCAGTGCGGCGTCGGTCGCCGGATTCCACACCTCATCGTCAATGCCGTTGACGATTCCCTGCACGACCGAGGCGCGCGAGCGCAGGAGACCGTCGAGCGCCATGCCGAACTCGGGCGTCATGATCTCGCGCGCATAGGTCGGCGAAACCGTGGTGATGCGGTCGGAAAGCTGCAAGCCCGCCTTGAGGTAGCCGACGCCGCTGAAATACTCGACCCCGTCGATGGCGAGGGCGCGAGGGGGCAAGCCGAGCTCGCCGAACACCGACATCGGAAAGTGACCCTGGAAGGCGATGTTGTGGATCGTGATCGCGGTTCCCGGACGTGGGCGGCCGGCGTAGTACAGATAAGCGGGGGCAAGCGCCGCCTGCCAGTCGTGTGCGTGGACGACCTCAGGCCGGAACGCCTCGATCGTTCCCAGGCCGATGTCCGCGCCGACCCGCGCGAGGCCTGCGAACCGGCGGGCGTTGTCGGGCCAGTCGAGCCCGTCGGGGCCGAGATAGGGATTGCCGGCCCGGCCAAAGAGATGGGGCGCGTCGATCGCGAACAGGTCGAGACCGGCCGCTCTTCCGGCGAGGACGCGCGCGGACCCTCCGAACAGGTCCACGTATTCGTGCGCCGTTTCGGCGCCGGCGAGCTTGTCCAACACCGCCGGATAGGCCGGAACGACGGTCCTGATCTCGACGTCCTCGCGGGCGAGCGCGGCAGGCAGCGCGCCCACGACGTCGGCGAGCCCGCCGGTCTTGATGAGCGGGAAGACCTCCGAGGCGACCGAGAGAACCTTGAGCCCGCTCATTGCGCGAGCTTGTCGATCATCGGCTGGGTGATCAGGGTGACGCCGCTTTCGGTGCGGCGAAACCGCTTGGCGTCAAGCTCCGGGTCCTCGCCGACGACGAGGCCGTCGGGAATGCGGACTTCGCTGTCGATGACCGCCTTGACGAGACGCACGTTGCGGCCGATGTGGACATAGGGCAGCACCACCGTCTCGTGGACGGTGGTGTACGAATGGATCCGCACGCCGGTAAAGATGAGCGAGCGGCTAAGCTGCGCCCCCGACACGATGCAGCCGCCCGAGAGCAGCGAGGAGACCGCCAGGCCCCGGCGGCCGTCCACGTCATGGACAAATTTCGCCGGCGGCGTGACTTCTCCATAAGTCCAGATCGGCCAGCTCCGGTCGAACAGGTCAAGATCAGGGACGACGTCGGTCAAATCGATGTTCGCGGCCCAATAGGCGTCGACGGTTCCGACGTCGCGCCAATAGGGTTTGGCCTCCTCGCTCGACGTCACACAGGACTTCGCGAAGTGATGGGCGACCGCCTTGCCGTTCTTGACCAGGTAGGGAACGATGTCCTTGCCGAAATCATGGGCTGAATTCGGATCCGCCGCATCGCGCCTGAGAATATCGATCAGAAATGACGTCTCGAACACATAGATGCCCATGCTGCACAGCGCGACGTCCGGCTTGCCGGGCATGGGCGGCGGATTCTTCGGCTTCTCCAGGAAGTCGATGATGGTGTCCTTGGCGTCGATATGCATGACGCCGAAGCCCTTGGCCTCCTCGAGCGACGCCTCGAGGCAGCCGACCGTGACGTCGGCCCCCGAATCGACGTGCTGCTGGAGCATTTTTTCGTAATCCATCTTGTACACATGATCGCCCGCCAGGATCACCATGAACTGGGGGCCGTAGCTCTCGATGATATCGATGTTCTGGTAGACCGCGTCCGCAGTGCCGAGATACCACATCGTCTCCGAGACGCGCTGGGAGGCGGGCAGGACGTCGAAGCTCTCGTTGCGTTCCGGCCGGAAGAAGTTCCAGCCGCGCGCGAGATGGCGGATCAGGCTGTGAGCCTTGTATTGCGTGGCGACCGCGATACGGCGAATGCCGGAGTTGAGCGCGTTCGACAACGCGAAGTCGATGATGCGCGACTTGCCGCCGAAATAGACCGCAGGCTTCGCTCGCCGGTCGGTCAGTTCGAGCAGGCGGCTGCCTCGCCCGCCTGCGAGCACGTAGGCCATGGCGTTGCGCGCGAAGGGCGCCGACAAGCCCAGCTCCCTGGCGGTTTTCATGGTGGGCATCGTCAACTCCGTCGTCAGGACGCCGCGTTCAAGAGGCGGCGGGCGGGCTGAAAACGAGAAACAGGGTCGCAAGCGACGGGAGCGTTAGGGTCGCGGAAGCAGGAAAGCCGTGCGAGGGGCGCGCTTCGGCGGTGACGCCACCGAAATTCCCCATGTTCGAGCCACCGTAGGACCCGGCGTCGCTGTTGAGCGCCTCGCGCCACAAGCCCTGATAAGGAAGGCCGAGGCGGTAGCCCAAGCGCGGCTCCGGCGTGAAGTTGCAGACGACCGCGACCGGCGGATCGCTCTCAGCGCCGCGCCTGAGAAACGCCAGCACTGACTGGGTGTCGTCGTTAACCACGATCCAGCGAAAGCCGTCAGGCTCGCAATCGCGGGCATAGAGCGCAGGCGTCTCGCGATAGAGCCGGTTGAGATCGCGGATCCAGGCCTGGACGCCCTGATGGGGCCAGTGGTCGAGCAGCCACCAGGGAAGGGACTCCGCAGCGTTCCACTCGCT
>DATNBG010000383.1:0-3162 GCA_035572075.1 Roseiarcus sp.
GTGAACCAGCCGAGATCGCCGCCATTGCCGGACGGGTCCTTGGAGACCTCGGTCGCGACCTTGGCGAAGTCCTCGCCGGCCTTGATCCGCGCCAGCGCCTTCTTCGCCTCCTCCTCGGTCGGCACCAGGATGTGGCGGGCGTGGATCTCCTCCTGCGGGGGCTCGGCCTTGGCGGCTTCGTCATAGGCCTTTCGCTCCGCCTCCTCGGTGGTCGCGGCCTTGGCGATGGACGCGAGCAATTCCTCCATCGCCACTTTGTCGCGCTGATAGGCGATCTTGCGCTGGAACTCCGGGGTCGAGGTCAGCTTGTCGGCCTCGGCCTTCTTGGCCGCGAGCTTGAGGTCGATGAGATAGTCGAGCACATATTTCTGGCGCGCCGCCCCTTCGAGCTTCTGGGGCAGGCCGGGGCCGATGTCGGCCATCGCGTCGGCGACGTCCTGGTCGGTGATCGGCTGGCCGTCGACCTTGGCCAGGACCTTGGGATCGGCGAGCGCGGGAGAGGCGAAACTCAAGGCTGCGCCGAGCCCGAGCGCGAACGCGAGCGTGGCCGTGCGCGAGCGCGCGAAAAAGATGGCTGTCATTGGGGGGCTCCTTTGCGGCGAGCCGGACGCCGGCCGCCGGTGGTCTACCTGGCGGGCCGCTATAGAAGGAATCGGGCGAGATTGCGAGAGGCGAGAGCGGCGGCTGGCCAGAAATCGGGCGAGGGCGATCACTTCTCCGCACCGCTGGATCGCGAAGATCAGCTTCCAGTTGTTCGGGCTTCGATTGCGCCGTTAACATGCGCTGAGCGCTGCGAGCCGTCCTCGCGCGAGGTTGGTCGGTCCGCCAGAACCGGCTCGCGACCGGCGCAGTAAACAGAAGACTTCTCACGGCGCACTGGGCGGCAATGAGAGTTGACCTCATGTTGAACGGGCAAGCGCCCTCGCAACTTTCTTCGCCTCCGGGGGAGGCCGCAGGTCCAGGGTCGCGCGCGTCCTCGCCGTTGCAGCGTGGGTCGCCCTCGCGTCGGCGTCGCTTGTGCGCGCGGGGAGCCGTTTGCCTGGCGACATCGCCGACTGGCGGAACATGATCGCGGTCGGCGGAAGCAACGTCCGCGGCTACCTTGCGACGGGCGACACGGCTTTCCTCGGCGGCGCCCCGTGGCGCGAAGTCCCGTATTTCGACGGGGCGCGGCTGACCGAGATCCTCAAGGCGCCCGAGGTGCGATCCGCGCTCCCGCCCGAGCTTCTTTCGCGCGCGCCGCCGTCGACATGGGTCGAAGCGTTCAAGCGCGTATTCCTCCGCGGAAGCTTCCTCTGGCTCGGCTTGGGGATAGCCCTTCTCGGCGTCGCTTTCGCGTGGAGGAGCCTCGCGCGGGTCACGGGAGGCGGGCGGCGCGCGGCGGACCAAATATCTTGACAGCCGCCGAGGGCGTGCGCGGCCAAGAGCCGGCGCCGCTCTCCGTCCAATCGAAACCGGCGTCCCTCACTTTTCCCTTGACAAGCGCAAATTACCCTCTACATCGCGCTCATCCTGAAGTCGTTCTGGGTCCCCGGCGCCCGTGTCCGAGCGCATGGGATTTTTGTGTTCCTTCGGATTCTCGGCAGGGGCCGGCCTCCACCGGACGCCGAGACGCAACCTTGCGGCGCCCGGGCCTTGCCCATCGACAGCGTCGCCGAAATGGAGACAGGCGAATGGCTCGAATCGCAGGCGTCAATATTCCCACCAACAAGCGCGTGGTCATCGCGCTTCAGTATATCCACGGCATCGGGCCGACCAAGGCCCAGGAGATCATGGACAAGGTCCATATCCCCTCCGAGCGCCGGGTGGCCCAGCTCACGGATTCGGAAGTGTTGCAGATCCGCGAGACGATCGACCGCGACTACATGGTCGAGGGCGACCTGCGCCGCGAAGTGGCGATCAACATCAAGCGGCTGATGGATCTGGGAACCTATCGGGGCTTGCGCCATCGCAAGCAATTGCCGGTGCGCGGTCAGCGCACCCACACCAACGCCCGCACCCGCAAGGGCAAGGCGAAGCCGATCGCCGGCAAGAAGAAGTGACCGCTGATCCGTCTCGACCCATTTGAATTTCAGGACGCGCCCGGTCTGAAAGCGCGATTGAGGAAAAGTTTCAATGGCCAAAGAAGCGACCCGCGTCCGCCGCCGCGAACGCAAGAACATCGTCTCGGGCGTAGCCCACGTGAACTCGTCGTTCAACAACACGATGATCACCATCACCGACGCGCAAGGCAACACCATCTCCTGGTCCTCCGCCGGGACCATGGGGTTCAAGGGCTCGCGCAAGTCGACCCCGTTCGCCGCGCAGATCGCGGCCGAGGATGCGGTGCGCAAGGCCTCCGAGCACGGCATGCGGACGCTCGAGGTCGAGGTTTCGGGTCCAGGTTCTGGCCGCGAATCGGCGCTCAGGGCCATTCAGGCGGCCGGCTTCACCGTCACCTCGATCCGCGACGTGACGCCGATCCCGCATAACGGTTGCCGTCCGCGCAAGCGCCGCCGCGTGTAAGTCCGCGTTTCTTGCGCGCCGACCGCCCGGAAGCGCGCGCCATTGCGGAGAAGGAGCGGACCCGCGCTCCGTCGTCCGCCGAAAGGGAAGCCCCGTGATTCAGAAGAACTGGCAAGAGCTCATCAAGCCGAAGAAGCTCGATATCGTTCTGACCGAGCCCACGCGCAAAGTGGCGACGGTCGTCGCCGAGCCGCTCGAGCGCGGCTTCGGCCAGACGCTCGGCAACTCGCTGCGCCGGGTGCTGCTGTCGTCGCTGCAGGGCGCGGCGATCACCTCGATTCACATCGACGGCGTGCTACACGAGTTCTCGTCGATTCCCGGCGTGCGCGAGGATGTGGTCGACATCGTGCTCAACGTCAAGGACATCGCGGTCAAGATGCAGGGCGAGGGCGTCAAGCGCCTGGTGCTCAAGAAGCGCGGTCCCGGCGCCGTGACCGCCGGCGACATCCAGACCACCGGCGACATCCAGATTTTGAACCCGCACCTGGTCATCTGCACCCTCGACGAGGGCGCGGACCTGCGCATCGAATTCACGGTCACGACCGGCAAGGGCTACGTGCCCGCCGACCGCAACCGGGCCGAGGATTCGCCGATCGGGCTTTTGCCCATCGACAGCATGTTCTCGCCGGTGAAGAAGGTTTCCTACCGGGTCGAGGC
>DATNBG010000384.1:0-3574 GCA_035572075.1 Roseiarcus sp.
CCGCCGCTTGGGAGGCTGCAATTCCGGCGGGCAGGCGATCTCGAGCCGGAAGCCGAACCGGGCCGAAGCGTCGATCCAGGACGAGAGCACATTGTTGTAATCGCCCGACCAGGCGATCTTGCGCCCGCGGATCGAGCCCCGCTTCTCCTCGAAGGTCATGAGGTCAGCCAGCACCTGGCAGGGATGCGACTGCTTGGTGAGGCCATTGATGACCGGAACCGTCGCGTTCGCCGCCATCTCCCGCATGTCGTCGTGGCTCAGGATGCGGATGACGATCGCGTCGACATAGCGCGACAGGACCCGAGCCGTGTCGGCGATGGTCTCGCCGCGGCCCAATTGCATCTCGGCGCCGGTGAGCATGATCGACTCGCCGCCGAGCTCGCGCATGCCGACGTCGAACGAGACCCGGGTGCGGGTCGAGGGCCGGTCGAAGATCATCGCCAGCGTCTTGCCGGCGAGCGGACGCGCGCCCGATTCCGCACCCTTGACCCGCGCCGCCTTCATCGCCGCGGCGCAGTCGAGGATGCCGCGCAATTCACCGGCCGATAGCTCGAGCAGATCGAGGAAGTGCCGCGGCTTGGTCAGAACGGGCGCGTTCATGGGCGGCGTTTCAGCCGGTCGCCGCCATCGCGGGCGCGCCGAGCGCGGCGCAAACCGAGTCGAGCCGGCGCACGCCTTCGCCGATCTCCTCGTCGCTGACCACGAGCGGCGGGAGGATGCGCACCACGTTGTCGCCGGCGGGAATGACCAGAAGCTTCCGCTCGAGCGCCGCCTCGGCGAACTTGGCCGGGGGGACCTTCAGCTTGAGGCCGATCATCAGCCCTTCGCCGCGAATCTCCTCGATCACGCCCAAATGGCGATCCTTGAGCTCGGCCAGCCGCTGGCGCATGCGCAGGCCGAGCCGCACCACCCGCTCGAGGAAGCCGGGCGCGAGAATCACGTCGAGGGTGGCGTTGCCGACCGCCATCGCCAGCGGATTGCCGCCGAACGTGGTCCCGTGGACCCCGACGGTGAGGCCGCGCGCGGCGTCCTCGGTCGCCAGGCACGCCGACATCGGAAAGCCCGCGCCGATGCCCTTGGCGGCGGTGAGAATATCGGGATGGATTCCGCAGTGCTCGTAAGCGAAGAGCCGCCCGGTGCGGCCGATCCCGGTCTGCACTTCATCGAAGATCAGGATCAGGCCCCGCCGGTCGCAAATCTCGCGCAAGCCCCGCAGGAACGCGGGCGGGACGACCCTGATGCCGCCTTCGCCCTGGATCGGCTCGATCATGATCATGCCCGTTGCGGGCCCGATCGCCGCCTCGACCGCCTTGAGGTCGGTGAGCGCGATCTGGTCGAAGCCGTCGGCCTTGGGGCCGAAGCCGTCGAGATATTTGGCTTGCCCCCCCGCCGCGATCATCGCCAGCGTCCGGCCATGAAACGCGCCTTCGAAGGTGAGCGTGCGATAGCGCTCGGGATGGCCGCCGATCGACTGGCGCCGGCGCGCCATCTTGACCGCCGCCTCGTTGGCCTCGGCGCCGGAATTGGCGAAGAACACGAGATCGGCGAAGGTCGCGTCGGCGAGGCGCCGCGCGAAGCGCTCGCCCTCGGGAATTTGATAGAGGTTCGAGACGTGCCACAGCTTCGCGCCCTGGCTTGAGAGCGCCTCGACGAGGTGGGGATGGGCGTGGCCGACCGAGGTCACGGCGATGCCGGCGCCGAAATCGAGATAGCGCTCGCCCGCCGTCGAAATGAGCCATGAGCCTTCGCCTCGCTCGAAAGCGACATTGGCCCGGGCGTAGGTCGGAACCATGGCGGAAGTCGCATCAGCGGGGTTCACCTGTTAACTCCGTGTGTCGGCTCGAGAAATTGACCCCCGAGATCGGCGTGGGGGGCTGAAATAAAAACGCCGCCCCGCTGGGGCGGCGCGCCTGAGTGCGCGGTTGACCATAGCGGAAGACGCTCGATTTGGTCAAATCAATGTGCTGGCTCAGGATGAGGCAGCTGCTGGAGCTGGCTCAGAGCCTCGCGCGCAGAGCCTCGCCTGATACGCTTCCCCCGCTCAGCGGATTGTCCGGATCCCACGCATAGCGCAGCGTCTCGAACCGCATCGCGCGCGCGTCGATCATGAGGAGCCGGCCGACCAGGCCCTGATCGCCGTCGCCGAAGCCGCCGACGATCTCGCGGATCGCTTCGAGCGCCATGAGCGAGCCCAGCACGCCGCCGAGCGCGCCGAGCACGCCGGCCTCCGCGCAGGTCGGAATGGTCCCCGGTTCCGGCGGCCCGGGAAAGAGGCACCGATAGGTCGGGTTGGGCTTGCCGTCCGCGCCGTTTTCGTAAGGCTTGAGCGTGGTCAGCGTGCCGTCGAACTCGCCGAGCGCGGCCGACACGAGCGGGCGGCGCTCGTGGAAGCAGGCGTCGGAAAGCGCGTAGCGGGTCGAAAAATTGTCCGAGCCGTCGAGGACGACATCGAAGCGCCGGACGATCGGCCGCGTGTTCTTTTCGTCCAGTCTCACCGCGATCGGCTCGACCGCGACAAAAGGATTGATGCGGTGAACCGCCGCCGCGGCGCTCTCGGTTTTTGGCCGCCCGACGTCCTCCGTCGCATGGATAACCTGCCGGTGCAGATTGGAGAGCGAGACGTCGTCGTCGTCCACGATCCCGAGCGTCCCCACGCCCGCGCCCGCGAGATATTGCAGCGCGGGCGACCCCAGGCCCCCCGCGCCGACGATGAGCGCGCGCGCTTTCTTGAGCTTGTTCTGGCCGGGGCCGCCCAGCCCGCGCAGCACGATCTGGCGCGCGTAGCGTTCGACTTCCTCGCTCGTGAGGGTCATGGGCAGCTTCTCAGGCCGGCCGCGCCTGCATGCGATAGCGTTCGCTTTTGCCCAGCAAAACTCCGTTCGCGCCCGCGAGGCCGAGTTCGAGGCTCTCGGCCACGCGATGCGCCCGCTCGATGAACCGCTCGGCGGCCGCCGGCGGACAAACCTCGCGCGCGGTCTGCTCGAACAGCGCGAGCCAGCGGTCGAAATGGCTCGCGTCCACCGGCAGGACCAGATGCTTAGCCATCGGCTGGCCGTGGTAGCGCCCCGTCATGAGCGTCAGCGACGACCAGAACGCGAACATCTTCTCGAGATGCGGCTCCCAGTCTGAAATCCGCTCCTCGAACACCGGCCCGAGCAGGGTGTCCTGCCGCACCCGGATGTAGAAGGCGCGGACCAGCTTTTCGATCATCGTCTCGTCGATGCCGGTCTCCTTCTGCATCAGCGCGACGATCGCGGCTCGCCGCTCCTCGGCGCTGCGAAACTCATGATCCATTCATGAAACTCCATCAACCTCTTTACCGGCGGCCCTCGAGATAGTCCGCCAGGACCCGCGCCTCATTGTGCTCTGTGTCGCGCGCGCCATAGAGCAGCGTCACGCGCCCCGCCTTGACCAGTTCCTCCAGCCGCCCGACCGCCTCGTCGTTGGCGGCAAGCTCAGCGCCGTAGCGACGGACGAATTCGGCGAAGCGGGCCGGGTCGTGGCCGAACCATCGCCTCAGGTCGTCGCTGGGCGCGATCTCCTTCAGCCACAGCCTGAGCCTGGCCCTGTCCTT
>DATNBG010000385.1:0-9549 GCA_035572075.1 Roseiarcus sp.
TCGGATTTCCCGCGAAGGCCGTCGTTCCCTGAGAGCGGCGCTGCTCATGCGCCACAGCACATCGAAAACTTCGATTGCGGAGGCCCTGGAAACGGCCTCGCGTCGGCTGCGTCGTTCCCGAACTCGCTAAACCTGCGCGTGTCCGGTGCTTGAGAAATGCGCGCTCGGATCTTGTCGAGGCGACCGCCCGACCCACCACACAGTCGAAATGATGCTCAGAGACCCCCGCACCACGAAAAACGCCGTCAGAGAATTCGAGGTCGGAAAGCGACTGAGGGCCGCTCGAATTGGTCTCCCCGCGGCCCATCTGTTTCGCTCCCCGACAACGCTTGGAAATCACGCCCGATTTGCGCCGCGCAACGCCACATTGCTCATTAGTATCAGTCGTTTAGTCGGTGGCGGAGGGGGCGGGATTCGAACCCGCGATACGGTTTCCCGTATACACACTTTCCAGGCGTGCGCCTTCGACCGCTCGGCCACCCCTCCAGCGCGCGCTGAATGGACAGGGCGCGAGCGAGAGGCGATAGCACCGGGCGCCGCGTGGGCGCAAGCAACCCTTGCCAGCCACCGCCATCGGAGAGGCGGCGGGCAAGCGCTTTGAGAGCGCCTGCTCAACCCGCCACGGCGGCGAAGTCCTTGGACCCGAGGCCCTTGGCCTCGGCGCGCGCGAACGCTTTCGCCGCGCCCGAGATGACGTCGGCGGGCGCGCCGAGCGAATGGGCGAGCTCCGTCGCGTAGCGGGCGTCCTTCAGCATGAGAGAAAGCGCGAAATCCGTAGGCTCGAAATCGCCTTCGAGCATGCGCTTGAGCTTCACCTTCACGATCGGACTCGCCGCCGCGCCGGCGAGGATGAGTTCGGAGATCCGCGCCTTCTCGAAACCGGCCTTGCTGGCGACTGCGAGCGCCTCGGCGAGCGCGGCGGTCTGGGCGGCGACCAGCTGGTTGTTGATGAGCTTCCAGGTCGCGCCCGCGCCGACGGGGCCGAGCAGGTCCATCGCGCTTCCGACCGCGGACAAAGCCGGGCGCGCGGCCTCGAAGGTCGCTTTCTCGCCGCCGGCGAAGAACCTCAAGCTCCCGGACTCCGCGGCCGCGCGGCTGCCGCCGACCGGAGCGTCGAGGAAGCCGCATCCGTGTGTCTCGGCGTGGCGGGCAAGCTCGCGCACCCAGCCGGGCGTGAGCGTGCTCGATTCAATGATGACGGCGCCTCGCTTCGCTCCGCTCAGCGCGCCGTCGGCCCCGAGCCAGACCGAGCGCGAGGCGGCGTCGTCGGCCACCATGGCGAAGATGAAGTCGGCGCCGGCAGCGGCCTCGCGCGGCGTCGCCGCGACTTTTGCCCCCTTGTGCGCCAGCGCCTCGGCCTTCGCGGGCGTGCGATTGAAGACCGAGAGCGCAAAACCCTTGGCGAGCCAATTCGAGGCCATGCCGGCCCCCATGACCCCAAGACCGATAAGCGCAACGCGCTGCATGAGCTGCCTCCTTCAGGACCGAACTATCGGCCGATTCAAACGCGCCGTGCGCTCACAGCACATGCGAACCGTCGCCGGCGCGCTTGGCGGCTTTCTGGAATTTCTTGATGACCCGGTCGCGCTTGAGCTTGGAAATGTAGTCGATGAACAGGACGCCGTTCAAATGGTCGATCTCGTGCTGGAGCACCGTCGCGAGCAGGCCCTCGGCCAGGATTTCGCGTGGGCGTCCCTCGCGGTCGAGGGCGCGCACCCGCACCGACGCCGGGCGCTCGACCTCGGCATAATATTCCGGAATGGACAGGCAGCCCTCCTCGTAGGTCGAGCGCTCTTCAGCCGACCACACGATCTCGGGATTGACGAACGCCTGGGGGGCGGGCGTTTCCTCCTTCTTGGCGACGTCGACCACCAGGAGGCGGATCGGCTCGGCGATCTGGATCGCCGCAAGCCCGACGCCCGGCGCCTCGTGCATGGTCTCGATCATGTCGTCGATCAGCCGGCGCAGATCGTCGTCGACGCGCTCGATCTTCCGGCTCACGAGGCGCAGCTTGGGGTCGGGCAGAATGATGATCGGTCTGAGGGCCATGGGCTTTTTGCGGGGGAAGCGGCTGCGACTGATAGTGCTCTGGACGGCCGCGGTCAAATGTGTTCTAGTTTTGTTCGATCCCGATTCGCCAGTAGCCGCCATGGCCGGGGCACGTCCCGGCCATCCACGCGGTCCGGCGCGATTCGCAACTATGCCGAGGGGTGGCGGATTGGAGCGCGTATCGCATTGCACGAAGAAGCCCGCCGATCCTCGACGCCGTCGTGAGGTTGCGGCGTGGATGGCCGGGACAATCCCCGGATCAAGTTCGGGGGCGGCCATGACGCAGAGGGCGTCGGCGAGGCGCAAATGACCCCTGCCCCCCTCTTCGTCATCGACGGCATACCCGTCTCCCTCACCGAGGCGCTCGGCGCGGCCCTGGCGCTCCTGGCGGCGCTGCTGGCGCTGACCCTGATCGCGCTCTGGCGCGCCCGCGCCGAGCGGCGGCGCGAGCGGGAGATTGCGGATGAGCGGCAGGAGGCGATCGAGGCGCGCTTCGCTCAGCTCGCGCAGTCGAGCGCCGAGCTCAGCGGGCGAATCGGGGGCATGTCGGAATGGCTGGGGTCGCGGCAAACGGACCTCGCGCGCGTCGTCGCCGAGCGGCTCGATTCGGTTGGCGCGCGGCTCGGCCAAGGGCTCGAAAACCAGGCGCAGACGACGGGCGAAAGCCTCGGCAAGCTCAACGAGCGGCTCGCGGTCATCGACGCCGCGCAGTCGCGCATGAGCGAGATGACCCGCGAGGTCGTCTCGCTCAAGAGCATTCTCGCCGACAAGCAGGCGCGGGGCGCCTTCGGCCAGGGGAGGATGGAGGCGATCGTGCGCGACGGCCTGCCGGCGGGGGCTTATGAGTTCCAGGCCACCCTGTCGAACCGCGCCCGCCCCGACTGCGTCATCCGCCTGCCAGGCGACTCGCGCCCGCTCGCGGTCGACGCGAAATTCCCGCTCGAAGCCTTCACCGCGCTTAGCGCCGCGCGCGACGACGAGGGGCGCAAAAGCGCGCAGTCTCGCGTGCGCGCCGACATCGGCAAGCACGTCAAGGACATCGCCGAGCGCTATCTTGTGCCCGGCGAGACTCAGGACCTGGCGCTCATGTTCGTGCCGTCGGAAGCGATCTATTCCGATCTGGTCGAGCATTTCGACGACCTGGTGCAAAAGGCCCATCGCGCCCGCGTGGTCATCGTCTCGCCGACTCTCATGATGATGGCGATCAGCGTCGCGCAATCGATTCTGCGCGACGCGCGCATGCGCGACGAAGCGCACGCGATCCAGGCCGAGGTCGGCAAGCTCCTGAACGACGTGAGGCTCCTCGTCGAGCGCGCGGGCAAGCTCGAGACCCACTTCCGCCAGGCGCAGGAGGACCTCTCCGGCATAGGCGCGGCGAGCGCGCGCATCGCGCGCCGGAGCGAGCGGATCGAATCGATGGACTTTTCCCCGGAGGGAGACGCGGGGCGCCCAGCGCACCTGCTGCGCCTCGCGCGCGGAGCGGAATAGGGGCGTCTATTCTTCCGGCGCCCCAGCGGCGCGAAGGGATTCGATGAGGCGCTCCCGCCGCGCGGTTAAAGTCGGGTGGGCGCCCGACGCGCTGGCTCGAAAGCGGGCAATCGTGAGGGTTGGAACAATCGCCAATCCGGCCTTGACCTCCAGTCTTGCTTCGGCAAGCCGCCCGAGCTGAGCCTCCGTCCTGTCGGGCGCCGCCTCAGCCGTGGGCGAGGGCGTGCTCGACCGCCTTCATCATCATCGCCGAAAATCCCGCCTGGCCGACCCCGTCAGGCGCGACCCAGAAACAGCCAGCCGGGGCTGCGCCTTCGAACCTGGCGGCGTAGACGGCAAGCTTGAGCGCGAAATGGGTGAACACCTGCTCGACGTCGCCCAGCCTGCGCCAGCGCGCGGCGACCGGCGCCGCGCCGAGCCCGCCGTCTTCGGCCTTGCTCGTCCAGGTCGTGCCCGGCAGCTCGAGGGTCGAGGCGAGAAGGCCATGAGGCGGGCGGCGGCGGGCGAGAAAAGCCCCGTCGGCACGGCGGGCGAAAAACACCGCGCCCTGCCGGCTCGGCCTTGCCTTCGCCGGGCCGCGGCGGGGGTAGGCCTCGGCGGTCCCGGCCCGGAACGCCGCGCAATCCTCGGCGAGCGGGCAGGACGCGCAATCGGGATTGCGCGGGCGGCAGAGGGTCGCGCCGATGTCCATGAGCGCCTGCGCGAAATCGCCGGCTCGTTCCTCCGGCGCAAGCGCGAACGCCGCGCCGGCGATTTCCTTGCGCGCGCGGGCGACCGGCGTTTCGAGCGCGAGGAGCCTCGCCAGAATGCGGGCGATATTGCCGTCGACGGGCAGGGTCTGACGGCCGAAGGCGATCGCGGCGATGGCCGCGGCCGTATAGGCGCCGATCCCGGGAAGGGCGCGCAAATGCGCTTCCTCGTGCGGGAATCGCCCGCCGCGACTGGCGATTTCTCTGGCGCAGGCGTGCAAGTTCCGCGCCCTCGAATAGTAGCCAAGACCGGCGAAAGCGCTGATCACAGCTTCGAGCGGCGCCTGGGCCAGGTCCTCGACTCGCGGCCATCTGGCGATGAAGGCCTCATAATAGGGGCTCGCCGCCTGGGCGGTCGTCTGCTGCAACAGCACTTCCGAGAGCCAGACCCGATAGGGGTCGGGCTTGTCGCCCGGCGCCGCGCGCCAGGCGAGCGCACGGCGGTTTAAGTCCCACCATGAAAGCGTGCGGGCGACGATCGCCTTTCGCTCCGCGGCGAGCGCGCTTACATTGGCGCCCATGCTTTTCCCATTCCCCATCTCGCGGCGATGATGAAGCGCGGACGCGGCGGCGCCAAGCCGCTGGCTGAATTCACGCACGCGTTGATCGCCGAAGCGCTGGCCGCGCGGGGCTTGGGCGAGGCGAGCCTGATCGCCGATTGGCCGGCCATCGCCGGCGCCCATCTCGCCCGCCACGCGCGGCCGATCGAGCTCAAATGGCCGCCCCGCGCCTTAAGACCCGATCCCGAGGCCCCCCCCGTTCCCGCGACCCTGGTGCTGAGGGTCGAAAGCGCCTTCGCGCTCGAGGCGCAGCACAGCGCCGCGGTGATCGTCGATCGGGTGAACGCGCATCTCGGCTGGCGATGCGTGGGCAGAATCGCGTTCCGGCAGGGCCCGCTGCCCCCGCTTCATGAGAAGCGCCGCCGGACGCCCGCGCCTTCAGAGGCGGCTGAAGCCGCCGGGCGCGCCGCCGCGGCCCGAATCGAGGATGACGGCCTGCGCGACGCCGTCGCCCGGCTCGGCGCCCGTGCGATCGACCGCGCGGACCGCCTGCGCAAGGCGCCGCGGGTCCGAGCCGCGAATCAAGACTCATGATCCCCCGCCATCCTCTCGCCGGACGCACGGTCCACCGCATGAACGGGGCCGGAAACGTGATCCTGGTCCTCGACATGCGCGGTTCGTCCGCGCGCCCTTCGCCGGAGGACGCCCGCGCGATCCATCGCGCGCTGGGCCTCGCTTATGATCAGATGATGGCCCTCGGCGACTCCGCGACCCCGGGAAACGCGGCGGACGCGCTCATCTTCAACAACGACGGCACGCTCGCCGGCGCCTGCGGCAATGGGACGCGCTGCGTCGCCGACCGGCTCTGCCGCGAACTCGGCGTCAGCGCGGTCCAGATCACGACCGCGGCCGGACCGATCGCTTGCGAGCGGCTCGGAGAATGGACCTACCGGGTCGACATGGGCGCGCCGCGCCTCGAATGGGACGCCATTCCGATTCTGCGCCCCGTCCCGGACACGCGGCGGGTGAATCTGTGGCCCGGCGGCGGAGGTCCGGCGGAGCTGGGGCCCGCCTCGCTGGTCAACATGGGCAACCCGCACGCTGTGTTCTTCGTGCCCGATCTTGAGCGCATCGACGCGGCCGACCTGGGGCCGCGGATCGAGGCCGATCCGATTTTCCCTGAGAAGGCCAATGTCACTTTCGCCCAGGTCCTCGCCCGCGACGAGGTGAGGGCGCTTGTGTGGGAGCGCGGGGCCGGGCTCACGCTCGCCTGCGGCTCGGCCGCCTGCGCGACAGTGGTCGCCGCGTCGCGCCTCGGGCTCATGGAGCGCAAGGGAAAAGTGCGTCTGCCGGGCGGCGAGCTTGTCATCGAGTGGCGCGGCTCAGACGACCATGTGCTGATGACCGGCCCAGTCGAATACGAGGGCGCTTTCATTCTCGACGACGCCCTGTTCGAAGCCGCGGCGCCGTGAGGACCTCACCCCCAACCCCTCTCCAAAGCCCGTCGAGAGACGGGCGTCTTTCGACGCCCTATGAGGGAGAGGGGGGCGCAACGGCGCTTTCCTTCTCGCTTAGGGAGAAGGCGACGGATGAGGGCGCGGCCAGGCGCTCGGGCCGCGTCGATGCGGTCGACTTCGCGCGCGGCCTCGCTCTTCTCGGCATGGCCGCCTACCACCTGAGCTGGGACCTCGCCGATTTCCGGCTCGCTTCGCCCATGCTCCCGTTCACGCCGCCGATGCGGCTCCTGTCGCATGCGGTGGCGAGCGCGTTCCTGGCCCTGGTCGGCGTGTCGCTCGCGCTCGCTCATCGCAAGGGCCTGAACGCGCCCGCCTTCTGGCGCCGCCTCGCGATCGTCGCCGGGGCGGCCGCCCTGGTGACCGCGGGCAGCTTCGTCTTCGCGCCGGCCGCGGCGATCTATTTCGGCATTCTCCACTGCATCGCGGCGGCGAGCCTTGCCGCCCTGCCGTTCGTCCTGGCGCCGGCATGGGCTTCGCTCGCGATCGGGGTCGCGGCGATCGCGGCGCCGTTTCTCATCCACTCGACCCTGTTCGACCCGGCCTGGCTCCTGTGGCTAGGCTTGGGCGAAAGGCTGCCGAGCACGCTCGACTGGCGCCCGCTTCTGCCGTGGGCGGGCGTCGTCTTCCTCGGCCTCGGCGCCGCGCGGCTCCCCGGCGTCTTGGAGAGGCTGACCGAGCCCGGGCGCTGGCGGGCCGGGTCCGCGCCGGCGCGGGCGCTCTGTCTCGCCGGCCGCGCCAGTCTGCCGATTTATCTCGTGCATCAGCCGGTCCTGATCGGGCTCCTTGCGGCGCTCACCACCTGGGGTCCGCTCGCGCCGAGGGCCGACCGGGGCGCCTTTCTTGCCGCCTGCGAGCGGGCTTGCGTCGCTGAAGGCCGCGCGGCCGAGGATTGCGCCGCCGGCTGCCGCTGCGTCGCCGACGCAGTCGATCAGTCCGGCGACGCCGGCCGCCTGGCCACGATCACGCCCGAGCGCCGGGCCGAACTCAAGCGGCTCGCCGACGCCTGCATGGGGCGTTGAGGCTGGCGGGCCGCCGCCGGCTCCGGTCCTCCCAGCCCGCCCCTTTCCCTCCCCTCCCCGCGGGCTCCTCTTCGCGCCCCGCGGGTTTGGCGCCGACCGAGCCTTTTCAAAGGGTTGGGCGCCAAAACCTGTCCGTTTTTCCGTTTTCCGTTCGTTTCGCGCCCGTGCGGGTGCGGCTGGGTCGGGGGACGATATTTAAACATAACAATAATCTTATATAAGCAGCCCCCCCCCAACGAATTGCTCCTTTGGCGGGCGGTCGATGCGCCGGGAGATGGCGCTCTCGCAGGACAGCCGCCCCGCCCGTGAGGCGGGGAGGATCGCCTTCACGGGACGAGGCGGCGCCGGCCCCCAACGTCAATCGAGACCGACCATCACGTCGGTCGCCTTGATCACTGCATAAGCCTTGTCACCCTTCTTCAGCTTGAGCTCGTCGACCGCTTCGTTGGTGATCGACGCGGTCACCGTCGCGCCGCCGCCGAGGTCGATGCGGACGTGCGCGGTCGTCGCTCCCTTGACGACGTCGGCGATCGTCCCGTGAAGCTTGTTGCGGGCGCTGATCTTCATCGGCCTTCCTCCCCTCGGAATTTGCTCAAGACCCTGAAGCCGCGCTATGTACCACAGCATATATCGCGGGGCGAGTCTGGCGCCGGGTTTCATGGGTTCGCTTGAGCACCGGAGGAATTGTCCTTGAAGCTGACCGCGCTTGCAACCGCATGTCTCGCCCTTGTGATCTCGCTTGGGGCCACGGCCCAGGCAGGCGTAACCCATGTTGCGGTCGCGGCCAACTTCACCGGGCCGGCGAAAGAAATCGCCGCCCTGTTCAAACAGCAGACCGGCCACGAGGCGGTCATGAGCTTCGGCGCGTCGGGGGCCTTCTTCACTGAGATCGCCCATGGCGCGCCGTTCGAAGTGTTCCTGTCGGCCGATGAGGCGCGCCCGAAGGCGGCGGTCGAGCAGGGCTTCGCGGTTCCTGGCAGCCGCTTCACCTACGCCGTCGGCCAGCTGGTGCTGTGGAGCAGGGTCGTCGACGTGACCGATGGCGAGGCGGCGCTGAAAGCTGGCCGCTTCTCCAAGCTTTCGATCGCCAATCCGGTCGCCGCTCCTTACGGGGCCGCGGCGGTCCAGACGATGAAGGCCCTCGGCGTCTACGACGCATTGAAGCCGAAGATCGTCGAGGGGAACAGCATCGCGCAGGCGTTCCAGTTCGCCGACACGCGGAACGCCGAAGCAGGCTTCGTGGCGCTGGCCCAGCTTTATGGGATCAAAGCGGGGACGCGCTGGGAGGTTCCGTCCTCTCTCTATACGCCGATCCGGCAGGACGCGGTGCTGCTGAAGACCGGAGCGGCGAGCGAGGCGTCGAAGGCCTTCCTCGCCTTCCTCAAGAGTCCGGAAGCGCATGCGATCATCGAGCGGTTCGGCTACGCCCTTAAGTGAGTACGCCCTTGCCGTCTTTGCTGCCAGAGATCTGGATCCCGATCAAGCTCACGCTCGAGCTTGCGGCGATCTCGACCCTCTCGCTCATCGTCGTCGCGACGCCGCTCGCCTGGTGGCTGGCGCGCTCGAAGGCGTGGTTCAAGGAGGCGGTCGCCGCCGTCGTCTCGCTGCCGATGGTGCTTCCGCCGACCGTGCTCGGCTTCTATCTTCTGATCGCGCTCGGCCCCGACGGTCCGGGAGGGCTGATCGCATCGCTCTGGGGCGCGCGGACGCTCGCCTTCACCTTCACCGGCCTCGTCATCGGCTCGATCATCTCGTCGATGCCGTTCGTGGTGCAGCCGATCCGCAACGCCTTCGCCGCCATCGGCGACCGGCCGCTCGAAGTGGCGGCGACCTTGCGCGCGTCGCCGCTCCGCACCTTCTTCACCGTCGCGCTGCCGCTCGCGAGTCCGGGCCTGCTTACCGGCGCGGTGCTCGGCTTCGCCCATTCCGTCGGCGAGTTTGGCGTGATCCTGATGATCGGCGGCAACATCCCCGGCCGCACCAGGGTCATGTCGACCGCGATCTTCGACTTCGTCGAGACGATGCGCTGGCGCGAGGCCAACCTGCTCGCGGGCGGCATGGTCGCGTTCGCCTTCGCGGTCATTCTCACGATGATCCTCATCGAGAAGCGTTTTGCGCGAGCGGGCGGGTGAACGGCCCGGCGATCAGCGCCTCCTTCCGCGGCGCGCTCGGCAAATTCGTCCTCGACGCGGGCTTCACCGCGCCGGCGAAGGGCGTGACCGCGCTG
>DATNBG010000386.1:0-2689 GCA_035572075.1 Roseiarcus sp.
GCGGTGAACTGGCCGTGGGTCCCGAACAGGAGGTCGCATTTCGTCCCGACCGCCTCGCGCAGGGTCTTGCAAAAGGCTTCGCAGAGTTCGAGCCGCTCCAGGCTCGGCTGGCGCGGATCGAAGGTCGAATAGGGCCCGGCAGGGTCGAATTTCACCGCGGTGAAGCCCTGGGCCATGTATTTGAGCGCGCGCTCCGCCGCGGCGGCGGGATTGGAATAGACCGGGCTGTCCGAATAGGCGTGCGAGCCGGGTTCGTCGGGATAGAGATAGGTGTAGCTGCGCAGCCGCTCGTGAACCTTGCCGCCGAGGAGTTCGTAGACCGGCTTTCCGACCGCCTTGCCGGCGATGTCCCACAGCGCCATTTCGATGCCCGACAGCACGCCCATCAGCGAAATGTCGGGCCGGCCCGAATAGCCGCGGCCATAGACGTTGCGCCAGAGGGCTTCGATCCGGAACGGATCGGCGCCCTCGACATGGCGCTCGAACACGTCCTCGATCATCGCGACGATCGCGCTCGGCGCGAAGCTCGCGGCGTAGACTTCGCCCACGCCCTCGATCCCGCAGGCGGTCTTGAGCTTGAGGAAGAGAAAATAGCGGCCGCCGAAAGCGGGGGGAGGATTGCCGACGATGAAGGTTTTCAGCTCGGCGATTTTCATGGCGCTCCCCAACCCATGTGCGTCCGTTTCCCCTTGCGCGGACAGAGGCGAAAGGATTGTCTTAACGCAGGGCCCGATTCCCTGGAACAGCCAACAGGAAGGCCGTCACATGACCCATCGCGCCGCAGGCGATCTCAGCCGCCGCCGTTTTCTTGAAGCCGCGGGCGTGTCCGCGCTTCTGGCGCCGGCGGGTCCCGCCTGGGCTGACGCATTCGTCAACTTGGGCCTGCCCGGCGGTCCGAGCGAGCGCAGCGTCACGACCGCCTTCCCCGAGAAGGGGCGGATGATCCTGCAACGGAGCCGGGCGCCCATGCTCGAAACGCCGTTCGAGGCGTTCGACCGCGGCGTCTTCACCCCCAACGACCAGGTCTTCGTGCGCTGGCACTGGGCGGGCATCCCGGCGCAAGTGGACGTGGCGGCGTTCAGGCTGACCGTCCGCGGCGAAGTCAAGGAGACGCTGTCGCTGTCGATGGCGGATTTGCTCGCGATGCCGCGGGTGGAGCTTGCGGCGGTCAACCAGTGCTCCGGCAATTCCCGCGGGCTGTTTCAGCCGCGCGTGCCCGGCGGCCAGTGGGGGAACGGGGCCATGAGCAACGCGCGCTGGACGGGGGTCCGTCTGCGCGACGTGCTCGATCGGGCAGGCGTCAAAGCCGGCGCCGTCGCGGCGCGCTTCAGGGGGCTGGACGAGCCGACCGTGGCTGCTGCGCCGACCTTCATGAAGTCGCTCGCCATCGATCACGCCCGCGACGGCGAGGTGATGCTGGCCTATCTCATGAATGGCGAGCAGTTGCCGCTCTTGAACGGCTTTCCGCTTCGAGCGATCGTTCCCGGCTGGTACTCGACATACTGGGTGAAGATGCTGAGCGACATCGAGGTCTTGAGCGCGGGAGACGACAATTATTGGATGAAGACGGCCTACCTCATTCCCGATACGCCGCATGCGAGCGTGAAGCCCGGCGAAAAGGGGTTCAAGACCGTGCCGATCAACCGGATGGCGCCGCGCTCCTTCATCACCAACCTGACCGATGGCGCGACGGTGAAGCCGGGCGCGCCGGTTCAAGTGAGAGGGATCGCGTTCGGCGGCGATTGCGGCGTGGCCAGGGTCGAACTGTCGGACGACGGGGGAGGGAGCTGGCGGGCGGCCGCGCTCGGCCCCGACGAGGGCGCTTATGGCTTTCGGCGCTGGAGCGGGGAGGCCGCCGCGCCGCCGTCGGGGACGCTGACGCTTCTGGCGCGCTGCACCAACGTCAAGGGAGAGGCGCAGCCGGCCGAGCCGAACTGGAACCCCGCCGGATTCATGCGCAACGTGATCGAAAGCGTGCGGCTCAATGTCGCCTGACTAGGGAAAGAGGAGAGCCGGTCATGGGTCGATCGTTGGGCGCGCTCGCCCGCGCCGCCGCGCTCGCCGCGGGCGCCCTTTGCGGCGCCGCGCTGGCCGCCGAGGCGGCGCAATCGATGGCCTCCGCGGTCAGCGCGAACGGCGTCACGTTGCGGAGTGTCAGCGTCGAATTCCCTGACGCCGGCCGCATGTTCGAAGGCCCTGGGGCCGACGCCGTCAACGCCAATTGTCTGGCCTGCCATTCCGCCGGGATGATCCTGACGCAGCCGCGGCTCACCCGCGCCGCCTGGCAGGCCGAAGTCGAAAAGATGCGCAAGACCTACAAGGCGCCGGTCGACGATAAGGACGTCGCGGCGATCGTCGACTATCTCGCCAGCCTGCCTCGCTGAACGCGGCGTCCGCGGGGGCGCGAAGGGAGGCCGCACGCGCCGGAGCTGGAAATTGTCATTCAGATGCATTACGCTTCTCCGAAGAAGGAGAAGCCATGATGGCGGCGAAGGCCTTGGTGCAGACCCGGATCGATGTGGAGGTGAAAGAGCAGGCGACCGCCGTCCTGGAAAACATGGGGCTGACGGTCTCTGACGCGGTTCGCATTCTGTTGACGCGCACGGCGAAGGAGGGAGCCCTGCCGATCGAACTTTTGAGCAACAGCGAGGCCCACGACGCGTGGTTTCGGGCAAAAGTCCGAGAGGCG
>DATNBG010000387.1:0-5757 GCA_035572075.1 Roseiarcus sp.
GACCGTCGAGGCCGTGCCGGCGCTGCAAAGATTGGTGGTTGGCTTGGTGCTGGTCGTTGCCCCGTTCGCGCTGCCGCAGACGCCGTTGACGGGCGTCGCAGACGCGGTCTTGGTCGCCGAGCAGGTCGCAGTGGTCCCGCCATTGCTGCCGGCGCAGGTCCACGACCACGGGCCTGTGCCGCTGACCGCCGAGGCCGTGCCGGCGCTGCAAAGGTTTGCGGTCGGGGCGGTGCTGAAGCTTCCTCCGTTCGAGGAGCCGCAGACGCCGTTGACCGGGGTGGGAGAGGTGGAGGCCGTCAGCGTGGCGTAGAGGGACCAGAGCTGTGGGCTGCAATTCACCGCCGAGGTGCTGTACCTGCCCGGCAGAGCGCCAAACGCATAGCTGTAATATCGGCAGTAGCCCAATGCGGGCCTCTGCATCCTGAATCCGAGAGCGTTGCTGCTCGGCAGAAAGGCCATCCAGTACTTGCCGGCGGGCAATGAAACGGGCTTGACGACCTTGGCCGTATTCCAGCCAGTCTTTGGGGTAAAGCTGGCGGTCGACGCCCTGAGCGCGCCAGGCCCGCCGCTCGGGCCGGTTGCGTCATAAAACCCGAGGATCAGGTTTCCGCCAGTGGTGGTGACGTAGAGGGACAGGCTCTGGATGGTTTGGGTTGTCGTGAGCCCGACCATCTGGGCCGACAAAATGTTGGCGTTCTGGGTGTCGGCGGTCGGCAGCACGGTGGTGATGCCGACGTTGACCGACTGCGCCTGCGCCGCGCCAAGAAACACCAGTCCGTAGCTCGCCGCCATCAGGCATGTGCGAATAAAGCGCATTTGAACCATCCCCTCGATAAGTTCCGAATTCCGGTTAGAACCGAGTCGCCAGGAGTGACGCCATTGTCAGGGGCTCGCCTTCCTGAGCCCATTCACGTGGCGCGGCTGTGGGGTGATTTGCCGAACCCGATCACCCAGTTTGAACATATTTCTCTCGCTACGTTGGACAGAATGACGCCCTGCTGCAAGCATCGGCGAATTAGGCCATCGAAGAATGGGACTATGATTTACACAGTCAAGTTCCGCGGTCGCCAATATCATGGCGGCCGACGCGTCGAGCTTATGTGTGGCCATCCCTGCTCCTCCCAATTTATGTTCGTCTGCTCATCGGCAAGTCTCCGGATTCGTGCTTCTCCGCATTTGTGTGGAGGCCACATTAGGCAAAGTTAAGTCGGTTATTGCCTGCGGCAGACGGTTTAGTTCTCTATAACCTTCTGCAATGTATCACCTTTCGAACGACCGCCGTATTGCGCGGCGGTGCTGGTATTAATCAGCATAGTTCGGTTCCAACGCATGTCGATTATCATCCCCTCCGAGCCTGTTTGTCGCTTTGGATGAATACAACGCATCATCCAAGCGAAGCGTGCCAATAAATGAGTCCAGAGAAGTTTCACTCAGCGTTTATGTTAACTGTGTTAACCACGGTCTATTGCAAGTTGGGCGAAATTAAGGCCTGGATATACTTCAATTTTTAGCGTGGAAATTGAATTTAAACAATATTCAGGAGATGTTCGTGCCAGATTTCAACCGGCTCGAATTATCTATTTGGGATCCGTATTTGTATTGACCTAGGAGCTTGCCCAAGAATAGCGGATTGTGGCGGCGGCGGGCGCGCCGAGGCGAAGGCGCTAGCCAAGGCCAAAGCGCGGGCCGAAGACCGGCGGAAGGCCGAAGGGCCCAAGAAACGGGGGAAACCTCAAGCAGGCTCGCGGCTCTCGTCAGTTCCTGCTGCGAGGCTTCGAAAGGATCGCCTGCCAGTGGGGGACCTTCCGAGAGCGGTCATGATTCCGTCAACACGGCGGACGACAATCCGCGCTCGCCAGCCAGTCTGCTTCGAGCCGCGCGAGGGAGGGGAAATCGTGACCAACGCCTTTCTCTACGATCTCCTGGCCTCGATCGCCGAGCGCGGCCGGTCGGTGCTCAAGCTCAAGCCTTGGCCGAAGGACGCGGACGGAAGCGCCGAGCCGCTCATCGAGGCCTGCCGGGCGCTGGTCGCGGGCCAGGGCGAGGCGTCGAGCATGGCGCTTGCCGCCGAGATCCTGCGCCGCTACCGCGCGCTCGATCCATCCGGCCGCGCCGCGTTCTTTCGCGCGCTCGCCGACGAGTTCGGTCCGGATCGCGAACGGGTCCGCCAGGCGATCGCCGGCTTCGGCGCCGAGGACGACGAAGCTTGCTTGAGCGAAATCCATTACGCCTCCGAGCCGCGCCGTCATGACCTGTTCCGTCGCCTGAATAGCGTGCCGGGCGGCGCCGCCGCGCTGGTCAGGATGCGCGCCGACCTCCTCGACGTCGTGAGAGGAGACCCGTCACTCGCCATCGTCGACCGCGATCTCATGCATCTGTTCGGCTCGTGGTTCAATCGCGGCTTTCTGGTGTTGCGCCGGGTCGACTGGTCGAGCCCGGCGGCGCTCCTCGAGAAGATCATCCGCTACGAGGCGGTGCACGAGATCGGCGACTGGGACGACTTGAGGCGGCGCATCGATCCGGCCGACCGGCGATGCTACGCCTTCTTCCATCCGAGGCTCGTCGATGAGCCTCTGATCTTCGTCGAGGTCGCGCTGACCGCGGCGCCGCCTTCGGCGATCGCGCCGCTGCTGGCCGAAAGACGCGCCCATGTCGCGCCCGGCAAGGCGCGCGCGGCGGCGTTCTATTCGATCTCCAATTGTCAGCAGGGTCTTGCCGGAGTGAGTTTCGGCGCCTTCCTGATCAAACAGGTGGTCGAGGAGATCCGCCGCGAACTGCCGGCGATCGAGACCTTCGTTACGCTCTCGCCGGTCCCGGGATTCCGCGCCTGGCTCGAAACGACCGAGGATCCGGCGATCATGGCCGTCAGGAGCGCCGCGCTGCAACTGGCGGAGGAGGGGAATTGGCTCGGCGCCGCGGGCGCCGCCGCCCAGCTGCGCGCCGCGCTCGAGCCGCTGGCCGCCCACTACCTGCTCAAGGCGCGCCGCCCGGACGGCCGGGTCTTGGACCCGGTCGCCCGCTTCCATCTCGGCAACGGGGCGAGCCTCGATCGCATCAACTGGGAAGGCGACCTCTCGCCCAAGGGGCTCGCCGAGTCGTTCGGGATCATGGTCAACTATCTCTACGACCTCGACGAGATCGAGCGCAACCATGAGGCCTTCGTCAACCGCGGGCAGATCGCCGCCTCGAGCGCGGTGAGGAAGCTCGTTCCGGCCGGTCCGTCGCGCCTGCGCGCCGCATTGCCGGGCGCCCTGGCCGCGAGCGGTTAGTGAGCAAAATGATTTCAGGTTGATCCAACGCCGTCATCGCGAGGAGCGAAGCGACGTGGCGATCCAGAGTCGTCGGGCGCCCTGCGTTCTCTGGATCGCCGCGTCGCGCCATAGCCCGTCGAGAGACGGGCGTCTCTCGACGCCCTATACGCGCTCCTCGCGATGACGGGCGCGGTTCCGTCTCAAGGCAGCGCGTTTAAGGACGGGCTTCGAGCACCATGTTGAACGGCGTCTCGGTCGCCTTGCGCACGCCGCTGAACCCGCCTTGCTTGATCGCGGATGAGAGCTTGGCGAAGCCGGCCTGCGCGCCGAACGCCGCGCCGACCGGCTGGTCGAGCGAGGTCGGGATGCACACCATCGTCGAGCCGGCGTAATTCAGACGACTTATCGGAGTGAGATTGTCCTCCAGCCGGTCGGCGGCCGCGGGCTCGACCACCATCCAGCTTCCGTCGGGCTTCAGCGTCTCCCGCACGTGGCGCGCGGCGCCGACCGGATCGCCCATGTCGTGCAGGCAGTCGAAGAATGTCACGAAGTCCAGATCTCGGCCTGGAAAGTCGCTCGCCATTGCAACCTCGAACTTCGTGTTGGCGGTCACGCCGTGCTGCTCGGCATGCACCCGCGCCTGCTCGACGGAAGCGGGGTGAAAATCGTAGCCGGTGAAAGTCGATTTCGGGTAGGCTTTCGCCATCATGACGGTCGAAAACCCGTGCCCGCAGCCGACGTCGGCGACGGTCGCGCCGGCTTCGAGCTTTGCCGTGACGCCGTCCAGCGCCGGCAGCCAGCAGGACACGAGATTGTGCTGATAGCCGACGCGGAAGAAGCGCGCAGTCGTGCAGAAGAGACACTGGGACTGATCGCCCCAGCCGACGCCCTTGCCGGAGCGAAACGCCGGCTCGACCAGCTCCTGATTGTCCAGCAGGACCGCCGCCATATCGAACGCCGCCTGCAGATAGACCGGGCTGTCGGGCTCGGCGAACACCATCGCCTGCTCGGGCGGAAGCGTGAACTTGCCTGAGGCGGCGTCGTATTCGAGATAGCCGGACGCCGCCTGGTGCGACAGCCATTCGCGCACATAGCGCTCGGCGACATTCGTCTTCGCCGCCAGTTCCCCTGGCGTCATCGGCCCGTGCTCATGAAGCGCCTTGTACAGGCCGAACTTCTCGCCCATGCGAACCATTGGCACGCTGACGGCCCCTCCGAGATCGCCCAGGATTTTGCCAATGAACGCGTTCAGCTTTGTCTCGTCGACCATCGTCGCCTCCTCTCGGTTGTCCTGAGCGTCGAGTCGGAACATGCGCAGCAAGGAGAGCGCGACCACGAATGATTCCGCGCCCGGCGGCGGACCTAATGAACAAACAATGCCGACAATATGATTTGCGCTATCCCGCGCCCAGCGGGGATCAGATCGCTTCCTCGGTCAATAGGTAGAACCGCCACCTATATTCTCCATCGACACGCTGCCCAATCGAGCCGCTGGTCACCCCCGCTTCGGGATCTCGAGGCCCCGCTTGACGGCGGGCCGCTCAAGCCCGCGCTCGAGCCAGGCGGGAACCTGCTTCAGTTCGCCGAAGGCGACGAGTTCGCCCGCGCCGTAAAAGTTGACGAGATTGCGCACCCAGCCGAGCATCGAGATGTCGGCGATGGTGTAGTCGTCGCCCATGATCCAGGTTCGCTCCGCGAGGCGCGCCTCGATGACCGCGAGAATGCGCTTGGCCTCGTCGCGATAGCGATGGAGCGGACGCTTGTCCTCGATCTCCCGGCCGGCGAATTTGTGGAAAAAGCCGACCTGGCCGAACATCGGGCCGATCGCGGCCATCTGGAAGAACAGCCACTGGATTGTCTCGTAGCGCCGCGCGGGATCAGCGGGGATGAGCTTGCCCGTCTTCTCGGCGAGATAGAGGAGGATCGCGCCCGATTCGAACAGGGGCAGCGGCTCGCCTCCCGGGCCCGAGGGATCGATGATCGCTGGGATCTTGCCATAAGGATTGAGCGACAGGAACTCGGGCGTCTTCTGGTCGCCCTTGCCGAAGTCGACAAGATGCGGCTCGTAGGGAAGGCCGATTTCCTCGAGCATGATCGAGACCTTGACCCCGTTCGGCGTCGGCAAGGAATAAAGCTGGAGCCTCTCCGGATGAACGGCCGGCCAGCGTTTTGTGATGGGAAAGGCGGAGAGATCGGTCATGGCTAATCCTGAAGGGCCGGGGCTGCCCGCCGCGATATCGGCAAGCGGACGAAATCTCAAGCGGCGAAGAGAATCCGTCGCGCAGCCGGCGCTCGCTTCTACCTGGCGCAGCGCGTTGTCGTTGAGCGCTGTTCCGGGCGCGCCCTTGGTCCTTAGCGAATCGCCGCAGGCGCGGACTTGCGCCGCGCCGCCGCGACCAGGACGGCGACGGCGCAGGAGGCGAGGCGGCTGATGAGGGAATCGGCGCGGCTGGTCAGAATGATCGGCACGCGCGCGCCGAGCACGATGCCGGCCGCATCCGCGCCC
>DATNBG010000388.1:0-3959 GCA_035572075.1 Roseiarcus sp.
GCCGAGCGCATCGGTCAGCGCCAGGATTTTGGTCATCCCGCCTTTCGATCGGCCGATGGCCTGGCTTTGAGTCCCCCTTTTGCGCCCTGTCCGTGGCGGTGGACCTTGACGATCGTGGCGTCGGCCATGGCGTATTCCATATCCGGCCTCCTCCGAGACGGCGTCGAACAGCCGTTTCCAAACGTCCGCCTTCAGTCGCGAAAGCGGGTGTACGGGATCTTGGACCGAAAACCGGCAGCCCGCTTTTCGGCAAATCCTGCTTTGGGACGCCCCTTGCCTGACCGGGGTCGGCGCCCCACCATGGCCCCTTGAGGAGGTGATTCGTTGGAAGGGGACGCGTTTGGCGGCGATTTCGACCTCGCCCAGGCGACGGGCGAGCCTGCTTTCACCGTCGACCTCGATGGTTTCGAGGGGCCCCTCGACCTGTTGCTGGAGCTCGCGCGCCGCCAGCGGGTTGACCTCGCGCGCATTTCCATTCTCGCGCTGGCCGAGCAGTACCTGCTGTTCGTCGAGGCGGCGCGCAAGCTGCGCCTCGACCTCGCCGCCGACTATCTGGTCATGGCGGCCTGGCTCGCCTTTCTCAAATCCCGCCTGCTTCTTCCGAGCCCCCCGCAAGCGACGGACGTGGACGCGCCCGCCCTCGCCGAGGGTCTCGCGCAGCGGCTGCGCGCGCTGGCCGCGATCCGCAAGGCGGGCGAATATCTGATGAGCCGGCCGCGCCTCGGGCGCGATTTCTTCGGCCGCGGAGAACCCGAGGCCGCCGAGGCGCCCGGCCGCGTCTCCTATCAGGCGAACCTCTACGACCTGCTCGCTGCCTATGCCCGGCAGGCTCAGCGCCATGCGCTCGCCCGGGTGCGGTTCAAGGCGCGCGAGGTCTGGTCGCTCGCCGACGCGCGCCAGGCTCTGGCCCGGCTGATCGGCGGCCAGTCCGGCTGGACTGCGTTCGACGATTTCCTCATCGAAGCCTGCCCCGACATCGGGATGCGCCGGAGCGCGCGGGCGTCCACCTTCGCCGCCTCACTCGAAATGGCGCGCGAGGGCAGGATCGAAATGCGCCAGGAGAAGGCCTTCGCGCCGCTCCTGATCCGCCCGGCGGGCCCCGATTCCGCCGAAGAGCGCGCCGCGTGACGTTCGCTCATCACTCCGTTCGCGGCGCCGCCCCCGTTCGGGCGGCGGCGGTCCCGCCCGCGCAACCGGAAATTCAAGGAAGGCGCTTCCCATGAGCCGCATGACCGGCGCGGACAATGTCGCGCAACTGTTTCCCCCTGCGGCGCCGGCCGTGTCGGCGGAGGATGTGCGGATCGCCGAGGCGCTGGTCTTCGCCTCCGCCGAACCGATCGAGGAATCGGCGATCGCCCGGCGCCTTTCGGACGGGGCGGACGTCCAAGCGGTGATGGATGAGCTGCGCCGGCTCTATGAGGGGCGCGGCGTCACCCTGGTGCGGGTGGCGCGGCGATGGATGTTCCGCACCGCTGGCGATCTGGCCTGGGCGCTCGCGCCCGGGCGCGAGGAGAAGCGCAAGCTCTCGCGCGCGGCGCTCGAAACGCTCGCCATCGCCGCCTATCACCAGCCGGTCACCCGCGCCGAGATTGAAGAGATCCGCGGCGTCGCGGTGTCGAAGGGCGCGCTCGACGTCCTGATGGAGGCGGGCTGGGTGCGCATGCGGGGGCGCCGGAAGGCGCCGGGCCGGCCCATCACTTACGGCACGACCACCGCGTTTCTGGTCGAATTCGGTCTCAACGCGATCGCCGACCTGCCGGGCCTCGACGAGCTCAAGGGCGCCGGATTGTTCGACGGGAAATTGCCGGCCGGCTACGGCCTTCCCCAGCCGGACGACGGGCCGGGCTTGAGGGCGGACGAGGATCCGCTCGAGGACGCCTCCCCGCTCGAAGAGGCCTCTCCGCTCGAGGACGCCTCGCCGCTTGAGGACGCGTGGGCGCCGGTCGCGCCGGACGAAGGCTGAGCGCTAACCAACCAGGCGCCGCGCGCCCGCCGCGCATTGACGGCGCCTCGAGGGCGGCGGACAATGGGGCTCTGCCGATCGTCGGTCCTGCCGGAGAGACCATGGTCTCGAAATTCGCTGTCTGCGCCGCCACGCTGCTGGCTTCTTCCGCCGCGCTTGCCGCAACCGCGCCGGTCATGCCGCTTGCCTCGCACCGCGCGGCCTATGACATCTCGCTCGCCGATTCCTCGGCCCCGGCGCCGACCTCCGCCCCGACCCCGATCTCGGCCGCCGGCCTCATCGCCTACGAATTTCGCGGCTCGGCCTGCGAGGGCTACACGTCGAATTTTCGCCAGATGACGGAAATGGAGCGCAGCGAGGGCGAACCGGTGTCCATGCAGGTGAACGCCACCTCGTTCGAGGACGCGAACGGAAAGTCGATGCGTTTCGAAATCGACTCCCGCGGGCCCCAGGACACGCCTCCGGTCGCGGGCGTCGGCACGCGCGGCCCCGACGGCGACTTGCGCGTGGTGCTGACCAAGCCGAAACCGCGAACGCTCGACTTCGGCCGCGAGGTCCTGTTCCCGACCCAGCATATCGAGCGATTGATCGAGGCCGCCAAGCATGGCGGGCGGGTCGTGCAGGCGCGCGTCTACGACGGCTCCGACACGGGGGCGAAAATCTTCTCGACCCTGTCGGTGATCGGCCAGGCGGCGACGAAACCCGACGAGGACACCGAGACCGCCTCGGCGCTCAGCGGCATCCGCCGCTGGCCGGTCGTGATCTCCTATTTCGACGAGGCCAAGACCGACGCCCCGCCCGACTACACGCTGTCGTTCGACCTCTATGAGAATGGCGTGTCAGGCAGCCTCAAGCTCGACTATGGCGCATTCGCGCTGCGCGCGCGCTTGCGCAAGCTCGAGATTCTGCCTTCCTCGGCCTGCAGCAAGTAGGCGCCTCAGGGCTCGCCCGCGGCCGGGCCGCGCAGGAACTCACGGGCCCGCGCGACCGCCTCAGGCTTGAGGCCCGCGTCGGCCGCGAAGGCGACGAGCAGCGCTTCGTCGGCGGCCAGATAATCGAGCACCGAGGCAAGGAAAGCCGGGTCCGCCGCCGCGGTCCTGAGGTTGTGGGGGCCGAGGCCGGTCAGGTTGAGGAAGCGGGCGAGCCGCTCGGAATCGGCGGCGATGAAGGCGAGCGCCTTCACCGCCACGGACTGGGCGAAATCGGGATTTGCCGATTGCTTGCCTCTCAGGGAATCGCGCATAGTCCGATTCGCCTCGATGTCTCCCGGCGAGCTTACCCCGCGCACCGGCCGAATTCACGCCCCATGGAACGAGCGAATGCCTAAGACCGTGCTCATTGTTGAGGATAACGAACTCAACATGAAGCTGTTCAACGATCTGGTCGAGACCCGCGGGCACCGGATCGTGCAGACGCGCAGCGGCATCGAGGCGGTCGATCTCGCGCGCAGGCATCGGCCCGACCTCATTCTCATGGATATTCAATTGCCTGAGGTCTCTGGCCTCGAAGTGACGCAATGGCTGAAGGACGACGAGGAGCTGAAAACCATCCCCGTCGTCGCGGTCACCGCGTTTGCGATGAAGGGCGATGAGGAGAAGATCCGCCAGGGCGGCTGCGAGGCCTATCTGTCGAAGCCGATTTCGGTCGCCAAGTTCTTCGAGACGCTCGACCGCTTTCTCGGGCCGGGCGCTGGGCCATGACGGCGGGCACCGCATGGTCTACAAGTGAGCATTTAGACCGTAAGAGCGCTTCCATCAGGATCACTCATCCACGTGGATTGAGAGTGATCGTAAGTATGAAATGTCTGATCCATGAAGGCTATCCCGATCTTTCGCGAATATAGCGCATAGGACAAGGAGATCGGCGCCACTTGATCGTCAAGATTCAACAAACGATAGCCTAATCCCATCATCACCTCGAAGATCAGACCGGGTCCCGTCAAGATCACCGTCACACTGTGTTGACCGTCCAACGCATCAAAGCGGTAATTTAGCAA
>DATNBG010000389.1:0-2124 GCA_035572075.1 Roseiarcus sp.
GCCGTCCAGGTCCGCGGCGGCCTTTGTGATGTCGTCGCGCACCATGCCGACCGGGTCGAAGCTCGTGTCGATCTTGGCCTGGTCGTTGATCGCCTGAAATTCCTTCTTCACGCTATCGAGGTCGGCCTCGCGCTCGACCTCGCGGATGGCCTCCATGAACTGACCCTGGAATTCGGCGGCCATCCGCCGCATCTTGCCCAAGGTCTGCCCGACGGTGCGCATCACCCGCGGCAGGTCCTTCGGCGGAATCACCGCCAAGGCGACAATGCCGACGATGATCATCTTGCTGATGTCAAGATCGAACATGGCTTAATGGCGCCGGGCGACCGATGAGCCGCGCCGCGCCATCCCTGGCTCGCCGACGATTCTTTGCGTTAAGGACGCGTTCAGCCGACCTTGTGAACGTCGTTGGCGTCGACGCCGACGCGGTTCTCGATGGTCCGCGGCGCGCCCTCATGAGCCTTGGACTCATCGTCGTCCGCCAAGCCTTTCTTGAACGATTTCACGCCCTTGGCGACATCGCCCATGAGGTCGGAAATCTTGCCCTTGCCGCCGAACAGCAAAAGCGCGATCGCGGCGAACAACATCCAATGCCAAATGCTCAAGCTACCCATGGCCTTCATCCCATTCCGCGCCGCGCGGCCTCGACGCCGCCGGCGCGTCCTCTCTTTCATCCAAACCTAAGCGCGCGGACAAGCAAAAACAAGCTTGCCTTCGTGGAAGAAGCGACATAGGCGGGCCTCGCCCGCCGACGTCGTAGGCAAGCCCACGCGGCTCGGGCGGGCTTTGGGAGGGCCCATGAGCCGGATCGCCAGACGTCTGAAGGAAATGGGCGTCGTTTTGCCCAGACCCGCGGCCGCGGCCGCGAACTACGCCCCATTCGTGCGCTCTGGCTCGCTGCTGTTCGTCTCGGGCCAATTGCCGTTCGGGCCGGATGGGAAACTCTCGGAGCGCCATCAGGGCAAGCTCGCGCCCAATTCCGAAATCGAGGCGGCGCGGGAAGCGGCGAGGCTCTGCGTCATCAACGCGCTCGCCCAGGCTGAGGCGGCGCTCGGCGACCTCGACCAGGTGAAACAGGTCGTGCGGCTCGGCGGGTTCTTCAATGTCGAATCGAGCTTCGAGGCCCTGTCCCAGGCGATGAACGGCGCCTCGAACCTGATCGTGGAACTGTTCGGAGACAAGGGCCGCCATGCGCGGACGACGGTTGGGGTCGCGCACCTGCCGATGAGCGCGTTGGCCGAGGTCGAGGCCATGTTCGAGATTTCGGCTTGAGGCCGGTCAACGCCCCCGCCTGGCTCATCGAGCGGCCGATCGCCCATCGCGGCCTGCACGACGCCGCGAAGGGCGTGATCGAAAACACGCTTTGGGCGGCGGAGGCGGCGATCGCCGCCTCCTTCGCCATCGAATGCGACATCCAGACGAGCGCCGACGGGGAAGCGATTGTTTTCCATGATGAAACACTCGATCGCCTGACCGGCGTCCCGGGTCCGCTCTCGGCGCGAAGGGCGGCCGAGATCGCGAAGGTCCGGATCGAGGGCTCGGGCGAGCCGCCGCCCACCTTCGCCGCGTTCCTGGAGGCGGTCGCCGGCCGGACGCCGGTCATCTGCGAGATCAAGAGCCGGTTCGACGGCGACTGGCGCATCGCCGACCGGGCGGCCGCGCTCGCCGCGTCGTATGATGGGCCGCTCGCGTTCAAGAGCTTCGACCAGGATCTCGCCGCTTACTTGCGCCTGCGCCGCCCGCACATGCGCTCAGGAGCGCCCTGCCCGGTCGGCGTCTTGGCGCAAGCCTCGTACGACGATCCGGCCTGGGATGCGCTCAAGCCCGATCAGAAGCGCGACTGGACGGACTTCGACCATTACGACCTCGCCCGGCCCGATTTTCTCAGCTGGAACGTCGACGACTTGCCCCACAAGATCCCGTTTCTGGTCAAGGAATTGACCGGCGCGCCAATCCTCGCCTGGACGGTGCGCACCGCCCAACAGCGCAAGGCCGCGCACATGTGGGCGGATCAGATCGTGTTCGACGGCGCCCCGCGCGCCCACGGGCGTTGGCGACGCCTGAGCTACGTCGGATCGCTCGGCTATTAGGGCGTTTGCGGTTTTGGCGCCGACCGATCTATTT
>DATNBG010000390.1:0-2580 GCA_035572075.1 Roseiarcus sp.
TCCAATGGTCCACCCCTTCGGGCGAACGCATGCAGACCTCGAACGCGCCGCCGACCCGCATCTCGACCCTGGCTTCCGGAACCGAATAGCCGTCCGGGCAGAACCAGCGTTTGATGGCGTCGGCGAAGGTCCAGGCCTTGAACACAGTTTCACGGGGCGCGGAGAAAAGGCGCGAGACGCGGAGCGGGGCGGGCTTGAACGCAGCCCCTGTCTTATTGACCTTGTTCATCGTTCTCTCCTTCGCGGTTCAGGGTTTGAAGATAGTCGCCGAGCCGGTCGAGGCGGCGCTCCCATTCGACGCGCAGCCCTTCGATCCATCGCTCGGCTTCGGTCAGCGCCGCCGGATTGATGCGGCAGGTGCGCACCCGCCCCGACTTTTGCGTGACCACGAGACCCGAGGTCTCCAAGAGCGCCAGATGCTGCATCACCGCCGGCAGCGACATGACCAACGGGGCCTTGAGTTCGCTGACCGAGGCTGGGCCTTTCGCGAGACGCTCGACCATCGCCCGGCGGGTCGGGTCGGCGAGGGCCTGGAACATCAGGTCGAGCGGGGCGCCATAGTTAAGCATATACCTTAGTATCACGGCCCGAATAGATAAGCAAGAGCTTTAGCATCATCCGGCGGCCCGGCCTTCGCCGCCTCCCGCTCCATGCCCGATCACGAGAATGTGAGCGCCTGTCTCGCCCATCGGGTCGCGATTCCGGCCTTACGCGACGCCTTCAATCTGGACCCTGTCCAGCGCGGCTATTATCGATTCATGACCCTCAACCCGGCCCGCATCATCTCGCTCGGTCCCGAGCTCGTACGATCGCGACCCGCCGCCGGCCGTCGAGACTTTTGCAATCTGGAGCCTCTTGGAAATGAGCAATTCGTCCGATTACGCGCCGCCGAAGGTCTGGACCTGGGACAAGCCGAACGGCGGCCAGTTCGCCAACATCAACCGTCCGATCGCCGGCCCGACCCACGACAAGGAGCTGCCGGTCGGCCGTCACCCCCTCCAGCTCTATTCGCTGGGGACTCCGAACGGCCAGAAGGTCACGATCATGCTCGAGGAATTGCTGGCGCTGGGCAAGAAGGGCGCCGAGTACGACGCCTGGCTGATCAGGATCGGCGAGGGCCAGCAATTCGGCAGCGGTTTTGTCGCCATCAATCCCAATTCCAAGATTCCGGCCATGGTCGATCGCAGCGGCAAGAAGCCGATCCGGATCTTCGAATCCGGCGCGATCCTGCTCTATCTTGCGGAAAAATTCGGCGCCTTCCTGCCGATGAAGCCCGCCGAGCGCGCCGAATGCCTGTCCTGGCTGTTCTGGCAGATGGGGGCGGCGCCCTATCTCGGTGGCGGATTCGGCCACTTCTACGCCTACGCGCCGGTCAAGATCGAATACGCGATCGACCGCTACGCGATGGAGGTGAAGCGTCAGCTCCACGTCCTCGACCGGCGCCTCAAGGAGAGCGAATATGTGGCGGGCAAAAGCTACACGATCGCGGACATGGCCATCTGGCCCTGGTACGGCGGCCTCATGAGGGCCAACTCTTACGGGGCGGCCGAGTTCCTGAGCGTGCAGGATTACAGACATGTCGGGCGCTGGGCGGACCTGATCGCCGCCCGGCCCACCGTCAAGCGGGGCCGCATCGTCAACCGGACCAGCGGGGATCCCTCCAGCCAGTTGCACGAGCGTCATGACGCGAGCGATTTTGACCTCAGGACGCAGGACAAGCTTAAGCCCGAAACCGCGCCGGAAGCGCCCGCCGCCTGACCTTTCGCCAGCCCGCATTCGCCGGTATTGCGAAATTCACCGCAAAGCACAAAAAGGGCGCGAAGCGTCTTGATGATCTTCGTGAACTTTGTGACGTGGAATCGCAGCCCGCCATCCGTTCGGTCGCCCGGGCAAACCCGCTGAGAACGGCAGCGAAACAAGGAGGCCTTCCATTCCGGTCGCCGCGTTCATCATCGCTTGCGCGCTTCTCTGGTTCATCAGCCTGCGCGTCGCGGCCATCAGCCGCGGCGCGGTCAATGTCATCGCGAAAGCCTTGTTCCTCATCCTGACCTCTGTCGCCTGCGCCGTGATCGGCTTCTTCCTGCCGATGGCGCCTGTCCTCAGCTCCGTCATTGGCGACGCATTCTTCGCCGGAGCGCTGGCGACCGCCGGCGTGCTCGCCGGCATGGGCCTCTCGGACGCCATCCTCGCGCGGCTCGAGACCCGCGCATCCGCCGCGAAGGCCGGCGTCCTGCCGGCGGGAAACGAGAGAAAGCCCCCGCGAGCGTGAGACAAAACGCAAGGGCCATCGCCAGCCGCGGGAGTTCCCTCGCCGCAAATCCGCACACGCCCCGCGCCGGTCCGATGACCCGGCTCGCCATTCGCGGGCTCGGGCTCACGCTCTTTCTCGGCATGCTGACCGCCTTGCCGCCGCTGGCGATCGACATGGCGCTGCCGAGCCTGCCGCTGATCGAGGCCGATCTCCGCGCGCCGCAGACGGAAGCGGCGGCGGCGATCGCCATCTTCATCGCCGGCTTCTCGAGCGCGCCGATCGTCGTCGGCCCGCTCGCCGACCGCTTCGGCCGCAAGAAGGTCATGGGG
>DATNBG010000391.1:0-2996 GCA_035572075.1 Roseiarcus sp.
GGAATTTCATCCCGGCTTCCGCAATTCGGTCGCCGCCTATGCCGTCTCGCTTCTCAATCCCAAGATCATCCGCGACCTCGAGCTGCACCGCCACGGGCTCCGCATCGTCGAACGCCCGATAGCGAACTTCCTGCCGCTGCCCGACGGGCGCTATCTCAAGGTCGCGTCCGGTCGCACCAAAGCCGAGGTCGCCAAATTCTCCGCCCGCGACGCCGGGCGCCTCGACGCCTACGAGGCGCGGCTCACCCGCTTGACAGACGTGCTTCGCGCGCTTGCGCTCAAAACCCCGCCCAATCTCGCGACCGGACAGGGGCTCGCCGCCAGCCTCGGCGCGCTCCTCGACGCCGCCAAGGTTGGAAACCGCCTGCGTTCGCTCGGGCTTGAAGGACAGCGCGACCTCCTCGAGCTGTTCGCCCGCTCGGCCGGCGACGTTCTCGACCAATGGTTCGAGAGCGATCCCATCAAGGCGATCCTTGGCTTCGACGGGATCGTCGGAACCTACGCGAGCCCCTACGCGGAAGGCACAGGCTACGTGCTTCTCCATCATTGCTGGGGCGAGGTGAACGGCAGACGTGGCGTCTGGGGCCACGCGATCGGCGGCATGGGGGCGATCACGCAGGCGATGGCGCGCGCCGCGGCCGAGCGCGGCGTCGAGCTCCGCGTGAACTCAGAGGTGCGTGAAATCCTGATCGAGAAGGGCCGCGCAATCGGCGTCGTCATCGCGAACGGCGAAAAGATCGCGGCGCGCGCGCTCGTCTCGAACCTGCATCCGAAGCTGACCTTCGAAAAACTTCTCGACCCGGCCGCCCTCCCGGCCGACTTCCGCGCCCGCATCGCCGCTTATTGCAGCGGCTCGGGCTCGTTCCGGATGAACCTCGCGCTCTCCGAACTGCCGAGCTTTTCCGCCCTGCCCGGTCGCGAGCCGGCCGAGCATCATGGCAGCGGAATCGTGATCGCGCCGAGCCTCGCCTATATGGAGCGCGCCTTCTTCGACGCGCGGCTCACCGGCTGGTCGGTGAAGCCGATCGTCGAGATGCTGATCCCCTCGACACTCGACGAGACGCTCGCGCCTCCAGGGCGCCATGTCGCCTCGCTCTTCTGCCAGCATGTCGCGCCGGCATTGCCGGATGGGCGCTCGTGGGACGAGGCGCGCGAGGCGGTCGCCGACCTCATGATCGAGACGGTCGAGGCTTATGCGCCAGGCTTCAAGGCGTCGGTCATCGCGCGGCAGGTCTTGTCGCCGCTCGACCTCGAGCGCGAGTTCGGCCTTGTCGGCGGCGACATTTTTCATGGGAAGCTCAGTCTCGACCAGCTCTATTCCGCCCGGCCCGTGCTGGGGCACGCCGACTATCGCTCGCCCGTGCCCGGCCTTTACATGTGCGGCGCCTCGACCCATCCCGGCGGCGGCGTCACCGGCGCGCCGGGCCATAACGCCGCGCGAGAGATGATCCGCGATTTTCGCGCGCGCCGCGTGTAGCCACGGCCTAATGATGATCTGACGGCCCCCCATCGACCTGGACGAGATTGAGGGCGTCGATCGCCGCGATCCGCTCAGCCTCCGCCTGTTTCAGCGAGCGCTCCAGCTCCTCCGTGCTCGAGCGGCTCGAGCCCATGAGCACAATTCCGCCGATCGCCAGCGCGAGCGCGGCGATCATACGGGTCGGCGAATAGTCCACGATCCCGAGCGCGAAGCAGGCCAGCAGCAGGGGCCCGAGCACGGCCAAGGCTCGTCCGGCGAGCCGCAGCCTGCGGCTGCGCTTGATCGCCTCTTCGAGCTCCTCGATCCGAAGCTCGAGCCGCTCGATCTCGTCCATCGACCCCTCCGCCCCCCGCTCGATACTTGCCGCTTTGCGCCCTCCGTTCAATCGAGGCGAGGCCCTCGCGCCGCGCAGCCAGTCGGACGCGCACGAAAAACCCGCGGCGCCGTTAGACTCCCGCGCTTGACCCTTGCTATGGTTCCCAATGACGAGCGCATCCGGTTGACGCGGAACCTCAAAAGATAATATCATATTACTTATTGAGGTTCCGGCTCCCGTGAGGCATAGAAGGCCGTGCGCGTGCGGCCTTGCGGCCCTGGCCGGCGCGCTTGTTTGGATGGGAGGGATGGGAACGCCGGGATGGGAGCAATGACGCCGGCTCACGACTTCGCGTCCATTGTTCGCCTCGAGGGCGTGCAGAAGTATTTTGGCGCGGTGCACGCGCTGCGTGACATCAACCTTTCCATCGGCCGCAACGAGATTGTCGGGCTCATCGGCGACAACGGCGCCGGCAAATCGACGCTGATCAAGGTCATGACCGGGGTGCTCGAGCCGACCTCGGGCAGGATCTTCGTGCGCGAGCGGGAGCTTCAGCCGGGCGAATACTCGGTCCGCATGGCGCACGATCTCTCGATCGAAACCGTCTACCAGGACAAGTCGCTGGCCGAGAAGCAGCCTCTGTGGCGCAATTTCTTTGTCGGCCGGCAGATCGTCAACCGGTTCGGCTTCATCGACATCAGGCGCCAGAAGGAAATCGCGCAAAAGATCCTGATCGACGTGATCGGCTTCCGGGGCGTCGGCATCACCGTCGATTCGACGGTGGCCAATCTCTCGGGCGGCGAGCGGCAAGGCATCGCGATCGGCCGGGCCATGCACTACAACGCCGACCTCATCGTGCTCGACGAGCCGACGGCGGCGCTCGGCGTCGCCGAAGTCCGGAAGGTGGTCGAATTCGTGCGCCGGATCAAACAGTCCGGACGCGCCTGCATCTACATCGAGCACAATCTCGCGCATGTGCATGAAGTGGCGGATCGCCTGGTGGTGCTGGACCGCGGGCGGGTGGTGTCCGAGGTGTCGCCGAAGGAGATGACGGTGCCTGAACTCACCGAATATCTGATCGCGCTGCAGGACAAGGGGTAAGGGGGAAATGGCTCAGCGGTCAGGGGCGTCGATCCTGCAGCGCTTCGAGGCCCTGCCGATCATCATCGTGTTCGTCCTCCTGCTGATCCTCTTCATGTA
>DATNBG010000392.1:0-13091 GCA_035572075.1 Roseiarcus sp.
GCTCGGAGAGGAGCGCCATCGCGATCAGGACGCGCTGGCGCATGCCGCCGGACAGCATGATCGGGAAGGACCGGGCGATCCGTTCGGGATCGGGCATGCGCACCTGCGCGAGGACTTCGCACACGCGCTCAAGACGCGCGCTGCGGCTCCGGGCGCGGCCGAGCCGCCGGTCGGCGTAGCGGAGGATCGCGCCCATCTGGTCGCCGATGGTGAAAACGGGATTGAGCGAGGTCATCGGGTCCTGGAACACCATCGACATCGCCGTTCCGCGCAAGGCCTCGCGCTCGCGCGGGCTGAGGCTGAGAAGATCGCGGCCGTCGAACAGGATCGCGCCCGAAGCGATGCGGGCCGGAGGCTCTGCGAGAATCCCCATGATCGTCCGCATCGTCACGCTCTTGCCGCAGCCGGACTCGCCGACCAGCGCCACATGCCGATGCGCAGGCACGTCGAGCGACACGTCGCGCAGCACCTGGGAGCGGCGGCCGTAGGACCAGAAGTCCACGCTGAGCGAGCGAACCGAGAGCAGCGGGTCGGCCGTCACCGGACGCTCTCGACGTCGAAGAGATCGCGCAACCCGTCGCCGAGCAGGTTGAAGCCGAGCGCCACGAACAGGATCGCCGCGCCGGGCAGAAGCGACTCCCACCAGCGGTCCGGAAGGAAGTCGGCCCCGTTCGCGACCATCGTGCCAAGGTCCGGCGTCGGCGGCTGTACGCCAAGCCCGAGATAGGACAAAGCCGCGCCGATCAGGATGACGAAGCCGAAGTCGAGCGAGGTCTTGACCAGAATCGCCGAGGCGCAGTTGGGGAGAAGCTCGCGGAAGAGAATGTGGAACGGGCTCGCTCCGAGCGTCCGCGCGGCCTCGACGAATTCCTGCCCACGCAGCGTGCGGGTGATCGAGAAGATGAGCCGCGTGTGCCAGGTCCACCAGAGCGCCGCGATCGCCAGCATCGCGTGGATGAGAGTCGGCGTCAGCACCGCCGTGACCGCGAGCGCCATCACCAGCGGGGGGATGGCGAGCGCGATGTCGGTCAGGCGCATGATGACGATCTCGGCCCAGCCGCCGAAATAGCCGGCGATCAGCCCGAGGGTCGCGCCGAGCGGGACGGCGACGCCAAGGACGACCGCCGCCAGCAGGAGCGAGATGCGATAGCCGAACAGCACCCGGGTGAAGATGTCGCGCCCGACATTGTCGGTGCCGAACCAGTATCGGGCGGAGGGCGGCAGGTGACGGGCGCGGAAATTGACCACCGCGCCGACATGATCCGGATAGGGCGCGATCAAGGGAGCGAACAGCGCCGCGGCCAGGACGATGACGACGATCGCCGAACCGATCACCGCCGTCGGATTGCGGCTGAAGCGATGCCAGTTCTGGTAGGCGGTCGAGATCCGGGGCGCCGATTCCCCGACCGCGGCGGCGCTCACGCCCGCGCTCCGCGGATGCGGACCCTGGGATCGACGACGCCCACCAGGAGGTCGATGGCGAGGTTGACCAGGACGAAGAACAGACCCGAAATCATCACCACGCCCATGACAGCGTTCAGGTCCTTTTGCAGGATGCTGCGCACGCCGTGGCTCGCCATGCCCGGCCATGAGAAGACGAGCTCGACCACGAACGCGTTGCCGAGCAGCGAGGCGAATTCGAGGCCCAGGATCGTGAGGGGCGGCACGAAGGCGGGACGCAGCATGTATTTGAACATGCGCACCCAGCCGGGCACTCCGAAGGCGCGGGCGGCCTCGATATAGTCCTGCTTGGCGACGTCGATCATCGAGGAGCGGGTGATGCGCGCGATCTGGCCGACCGTGGCGGCGCAGAGCGCGAGGCTCGGCAACAGGAGGTGTTTTAAAGCGTCGACAAAGCCTGCGAAATCGCCGGCGATCAGGGTGTCGATGGTGAACAGCCCAGTGACGCTATGCGGGATCGGCGCATCCGGCGAAAACCGCCCGGTCGTCGGCAGGATATGGAGGACGTAGCCGGCGAGCACCTGAAGCAGGAGGGCGAGCAGGAAACTCGGCGTCACCGCGCCGAAGATCGCGATCAACCGCACCAGATTGTCGACCCATCCATCCTTGTTCGCGGCCGCGACCACGCCGAGAGGAATGCCGGCGAGGAAGGCGATCGCGATCGTCGAGAGCACGAGTTCGAAAGTCGCCGCGAAGGTTTCGGCGATGTCGTCGTTGACCGGGCGCTTGGTCAGAAACGAGAGGCCGAGATCGCCGCGCGACAGCCCAGCGATGAAGTGCCGGTATTGCTCGAGAAGCGGCTTGTCGAGGCCCATCTTGCGCCGGAGGTCGTCGACCTGCTCCTGGCTGGCGCGCGGGCCCATCGCCAAGCGCGCCGGATCGCCGGGCATGACGCGCGCGATCGCGAAGATCACGATCGAGAGCCCGAACAGTACCAGCAGCGACCAGAATACTCGCCGAATCAGAAAGTACAGGAACTCCAACCGAACCACTCGCTCCCGATGCTCAGTTTCGCACCGTTGCGCCCCGGGATAAGCGCGGCGGCCGCCCCGGTCGCCTCACTTGCACGTCCATTTGTACTTGTGAAAGGCATAGTCGAACGACTGCATCGGGACCGGAACATAGCCCTCGAGGCACTTGTCCATCGCGTGGCGTACGATTTGCGTCTCGAGGAAGGCGTCGACCTGATTGTCGATCAGCCGCTTTTGCAACTCCTTGTAGACCGTGGCCTGAGCGGCCGGATCGGCGGTCGCTCGCGCCGCGTCGATCATTTTATCGACCTCGGGGTTCTGGACCCATTCCATCGACGCCCAGGTTCCCGCCGCCTTCGAGTCATACTGAGTGTAGAACATCGAGTCCGGCGAGGGATAGGTCGGACCGAAGAAGACCTCAGTGACGTTGGGGGTCGTCTCCACCTTGGAGGCGATCTCTGTGATCCTGTTCCACGGCTCGCCCGACAGCGTCACCTTGAACCCGATCTGTTGCAGGCTGGATTGCATGAGCAGCGCGATTTCCTCCTCGAACTTGGCCGCGGAGACATAGTGCAGGCTGAGCGGGATGTCGGTCTTGCCGGCGTAGGCGCTCTTGGCGATCTCGGCCTTCGCGGCCTGAAGGTCGAATTTCGGCGGCGGGCTGTCGAGGTGCGCCTCGGCGAAGGTCTTGGGCAGGGGACCGTTCAAATCGCCGCCGGGCAGAATGGTGCTCTTGATCGTGTCGTAATCGGTCGCAAGCGCGATCGCCTTGCGGATATGGAGGTCGTCGGTGGGCGCCCGCTTGGTGTTGAGCTTGAGATAGAAGGCGATCGAGGTTTCGCCCTTGACGATCTTGAAGCGCGGCATTTTGGCGAGCGCGTCGTATGTGTCGGGGGACTGATATTGGCTCGACATGGTGAGTTCGCCCGAGGCGGCCATGGAACGGACGGTCGCCTCGTCGTTGGTGACGACGAAGCGAACCTCGTCGATCGGCCCCTCGCCCCATCCGCGATAGTAGTTGGGGTCGCGCTCGATCGTCATTCCGGTGCCGCGATCCCAGCTCTTGAGCGTGTAGGGGCCGGCGCTCGCGACATGGGTCGCAAGATAGGTCTGCCCGTCGTCATTGCCCGCGTTCGCCTCGACGACCTTGGAATTGACGATGCGAATCGCCGGCACGGTGGCGAGGAACGGCGAGAATGTCTTGGCCAGATTGAACCTGACCGTCTTGGCGTCGATCGCCTGCACGCCGCCAGGCTTCAGCACGCCCGCGAACAGGTTGGCGGGCCCCTGATTGATCTTCAGGAGCCGCTCGACGGAGTAGACGACGTCTTCGGCCTGGACGGGAGAGCCGTCCTGAAACTTGGCGTCGGGCCGGATGTGAAAGGTGACGCTCCTCGCGTCGGGAGACACCTCCCATTTTTCCGCCAGTTCGGGGACCAGCGCGCCCTTCGAATCGACGTTGACGAGGCCGTCATAGAGGTTCGCCGAGGCCATGTAGTCAGTGTAGTCGGAGATCTTCGCTGGATCGATCGTGCCGAAAATCTGGGTGGTGTTGATCGTCACCGTGTGCCGCGAGGCCGCGATCGCGGGAGAAAGAACAAGCGCGCTGAGGCCGGCGCCCCACAACCATGTCAATCGCATCGAACACCCCACAGGAATTGTTAGGCCGCTTCATGGGGTCGCCCCGCGTGCTCGCGCGAGGATCCTCGCGCGGCCGGTTCTGTCGGCGAACGCCCTGAAATCAGTCGATCACGTAATCGGGGGGTGCGCAAGGGAATGCGCGTCCCGGCCGCTCAGCGGCGCCTGGCGGGCTTCTCCCGCTTCGCCCGGCGCGAGCGGCCGCAGATGCCGTTCGACGCCGAAGTCGACCGCGACGCGGTTGGCTTCCTGTCCGGGGTCGACGCCGTAGCGGCGCAGGAGCGCGTAGAAGGCGCCCCTGGAGAGGTCGACCGGCGCGGCGTGCCGGACGGCGACCGAGCCGATCACCCCGACGCTCGCTGGCCCCAAAGCTGCACGCACCGCCGGCCCCAGCAGGAGGTCCGAGCCCCAGCCGCTGACCGATTCGGCGAACGCCCAGTTCGCGCGTTCGAGGGCGCGGCGGGTCAGCGCCGGGGCCATGATCTCGACCGATGAGACCGGCGTCACCCCGGCGCCGGCTGAAGGCCTTTTCAGGAACGGATAGGCGGTGGCCGAATCCGCGGTGAGCGCGGGTTGCGCAAGATCGAGCTTTGCGGCGGCCATGGCGCGGAAGAAGGCGTCGATCCCCTGAGCGTCAATCTCGACGTCGTCGTCGAGGAACAGGACCGCCTGGTAGCGCAGCATGAGATCGGGCCTAAGCTCCATGAGGCGCCGAATGGCCGTCGTCTTGGTTCCCGCCTGAGAAACGGCGACATCGGCCTTCGGATGGACGCTGCTCTCGGCGTAGTAATTCAGCAGAACGTCGTAGCTGCGCGGCTCTGCGAGGTAGGGCGCGTCGAATCCCTGGCCGCACTGGACGAAGACAAGGACGTCGCGCGCGGGATTGCGCGGTTCGCGTTCGATGCTGAGCCGCGCGTCGGCGTAGAAGCGATCCTGGCGCGCCCTCAATTCCTGGCGGTTGAGAGGCGGCCCCATCTCGCCCTCGCCGAGCGTGTGGTCGAAGACCCGGAAGGCCGCCTCCTCAAGCGAGCGGGGTTTCTCGCCGCGGGTGATGTCGCGGAGGAATTCGAGATCGATGTCCGGCCGCGGACGCCTGCCGGCCCGCAGGCCATGCTCGAGAAAGTGCAGAAAGGGATGGGGATGGCTCTTCGCCCAGCCCGGATTCTCCGACGCGTACCAGGCATGGTCGAATTCGGCGGAAGGGGAGGGGCCGGGCTCGGGGCGGGCGAGATAGAGGTCGAGCAGGCCGCGGCCCGTGATCTTCGCCCGGTTGCGGAACCAGTGGGGATCGAAGAAGGCGTTGGGGCGATAGCCGCGGCTCTCGCCGATGAGCGCGTAATGGGCGGGAGCGAGCGGGGCGGCGAGTTCGCTCATCAGGCGCCGGCGGGCGTAGAGGCGCGCCCAGAACGCCCGCCGCGAGGCAGGGTTCATCGGGGGCCGGATCGGGTCGGGCCGAATGTGGTCTCGAACGCAGCCCGCAGCGCGGCGTCCGCTTGCGCCATCGTCGTGGGCCGGCCGAGATCGGCGAGAGAGGTCACGCCATAGTGGGGCTCGCGAATCCCGCAGGGCGCGATGCCGGAGAAATGCCCAAGGTCGGGATCGACGTTGAGGGCTGCGCCATGCAGCGTCGCCCAGCGCCGCACCCGCACGCCTATTGCGGCGATCTTGTCCTCGGCCATCTCGCCTGCGGGCGAAGCGGGCTTGTCGGGCCGTTTGACCCACACGCCGACCCGGGCTTCGCGTGTTTCGCCCTTAACGCCGACCGCCCTCAAAGCCTCGATCAGCCAGTTCTCGAGGGTCGCCACATAGGCCCGCACATCGGGCCGGCGGCGCTTGAGGTCGAGCATGACATAAGCGACCCGCTGCCCAGGCCCGTGATACGTGAACTGGCCGCCGCGGCCGGCGCGATGGACCGGAAAGCGCGCCTCGATGAGGTCGCCGTCCTTGGCGCTGGTTCCCGCGGTGTAAAGGGCGGGGTGCTCGATCAGCCAGACCCGTTCGGGCGCCGCGCCGCGCGCGATCGCCTCCGACCGCGCCTCCATTTCCGCAAGCGCATCGGGGTATTGGGTCAATCCCGGAGCGACCACCCACTCGACCGGCGGCGCGCCGGATGGGCCAAGCAGCGGCGCGCGGGGCTGAAGGCGCGAATTGAGCACGCGGGCTTCATATCAGAGCGCGCGAAGGAACGCGAGCTTGACCGCTCGGCGAGACGGCGCCCCGCGCCGTTGTCGGCAACCGGCATCCACGCGCAACCAGTTGCGTGCATTACGGTTTTCGCGATGGCTAGACATATTTGCGCTTGACGCGCCGGACAATTGGCGTTTTCCTTCTGTGGTCGCTAGGGGGCGTCGCAAGATCGCGTGGCGGCTTGCGTTGGGGGGCAAGTTCTTGACCCGCGTCGGCCCGAACCGTTGGTGGGCTGTCGCGGGCGCGCTCGCGGTTCTCGTCGGCGCGCCGGCGGCCGCGTTCGGCGGCGCCTGGACCCTGCCGCAGGGGACCGGGCAGCTCATCGCGACCCTGTATGGCTGGACCGGGTTCGGCCCGCCCTGGGGCGGCAATCCGCCGGTCAACCAGAGCCGCTTCGACGCCCAGGCTTACGTTCAATACGGGCTCACGGATTCGCTCACCGTCTTCGGGCAGACGGCGTTCGAACATTACGCGCTTGGGCGCCCGACGCCGGACACCTACAACGGCCTCGACTATTCGGACCTGGGCTTGAGGGCGAAACTCTGGTCGACCGGCGAATGGGTGGTCTCGGGCGAAGCGGCGGCGTTCATCCCCGGGGCCCATGACGCGAAAGCGCCGGCCCAGGAGGGGAACACCGGCTGGGCGGGGGAGGCGCGCCTGAATGTCGGCCGCAACTTCGCGTTGGGCTGGCTCCCCGGCTTCGTCGACGCGGAGGCCGCCTACCGGCTGCGCACCCAGGGGCCCCCGGACGAATGGCACGGGGACCTGACGGTCGGGTTCAAGTTCACCCCCCGCTGGATGCTGATGCTGCAGGATTTCACCACCGTGTCGATGAAGTCCACCAATCGAACCTTCCCGGCCTGGCGCTCGTCGACGGTCGAGGCAAGCGTCGTCTATGCGCTCAACGACAAATGGTCGGTGCAGGTCGGCCTGTTCTCGACCGTCTGGACGGTCAAGACCAACACCGAGCACGGGGCGGTGGCGGCGGTGTGGTGCAATTTTTGACGGGGCGCGTCTCGTGGCGTCAGTTGAGCTTGACGGGACTACGGCTTAGCCGTTTTTGAAGTGAACGACAGCCGATTCCAATAAGACGATCTGGTCTGTCGCAGGAGGCGTTTTCGGCGCGGTTCCATATTCCGGTCGGGACATTGCGCGATTGGGAGCAGGGACGCAAAGAGCCAGACGCCGCCGCCCGTGCTTATCTCCAGGTGATCGGCCGTAATCCATCAGCCGTCGCCGAGGCGCTGAGGGCGAAGGCGTCAGATTAAAGCGCCGCCGCGCGCTCTATAGTCGCGATCGTTGATCGCGTCCTTTTGTGGATGAGTCCCATCAATGATTGTTCGTGTCGCGCCTGCCGAGATCCTGTCATTCTGGACGGAAGCCGGAGCCGACAAATGGTTCGAGCAGGACGAAAGTTTCGACCAGGCCATCAGATCGAGGTTTCTCCCGGCCCACGAGGCAGCCGCGAGCGGGGAACTGGCGGCCTGGGAAGAAAGCGCAGTCGGCGCGCTTGCGCTTCTGCTTCTGCTGGATCAGTTTCCCCGCAACATGTTTCGCGGGCTCTCGCGCGCCTTCGCCACCGATGCGCTCGCCCGCGCCATCGCCGACCGGGCGCTGACGCGCGGCTTCGATCAAGCGACAAACCCAGCGATGCGGCCGTTTTTCTATCTGCCCTTCATGCATTCGGAAGCGGTGGCCGACCAGGACCGCTCGGTGCGCTTGTACGAAGCGCTGGGTGAGGCGGAGCAATTGCGCTACGCGAAGCAGCATCGGGACGTTGTTCGAAGATTCGGACGGTTTCCCCATCGAAACCGCGCGCTCGGCCGCGAAACAACGCCCGCCGAGCAGGCGTTTCTGGAACGTGACCCGCCCGGCGGCGCACAAGCGGAGACATGAACGTCGAGCGGTCGCGTCCCGCCCTAAAGGCTCATGCGCTCTTTTCGAACAATTCGCGCCCGATCAGCATGCGTCTGATCTCGCTCGTTCCCGCGCCGATCTCGTAGAGCTTGGCGTCGCGCAGCACGCGCCCGAGCGGATAATCGTTGGTGTAGCCGGCGCCGCCCAGAAGCTGGATCGCGTCGAGGGCGACCTTGGTCGCCCGCTCGGCGGCGTAGAGGATCGCCCCCGCCGCGTCCTCGCGGGTCGTCTGGCCGCGGTCGCACGCCCTGGCGACGGCGTAGACGTAAGCCTTGGCGGCATTCATCGTCACGTACATGTCGGCGAGCTTGCCCTGCACCAATTGGAAGGTCCCGATTGCCTGTCCGAACTGCTTGCGTTCGTGGATGTAGGGCAGGACCGAGTCGAGCGCGGCGGCCATGAGGCCGAGCGGCCCCGCCGACAGCACCACCCGCTCGTAGTCGAGGCCGCTCATCAGCACGGCGACGCCGCGGCCGACCGCGCCCAGCACGTTGTCGGCCGGGACTTCGCAATTCGAGAACACGAGTTCCGAGGTGTCGGAGCCGCGCATGCCGAGCTTGTCGAGCTTTTTCCCCGGCGAGAAGCCTTTCATGCCGGCTTCCACGATGAAGGCGGTGATGCCGCGCGCGCCCGCCGTCGGATCGGTCTTGGCGTAGACGACCAGGGTGTCGGCGAGCGGACCGTTGGTGATCCACATTTTTGAGCCATTGAGGACGTAGCGGTCGCCCTTGCGCTCCGCGCGCGTGGTCATCGACACGACGTCGGAGCCCGCGTTCGGCTCCGACATCGCCAGCGCGCCTACATGCTCGCCGGAGATGAGTTTCGGCAGATAGCGCGCCTTCTGCTCTTCATTGCCGTTGCGCACGATCTGGTTGACGCAGAGGTTCGAATGCGCGCCGTACGACAGCCCGACCGATCCCGAGCCGCGCGAGATTTCCTCCATCGCCACGCAATGTTCGAGGTAGCCCAAGCCCAGCCCGCCATAGTCCTCGGGCGCGGTGATCCCGTGCAGGCCGAGCGCGCCCATTTTCGGCCAGAGGTCGCGCGGAAAGAGGTTGTCGCGGTCGATCTCGGCGGCGCGCGGGGCGATCTCATTCTCGGCGAAGGCGCGGGCGCTGTCGCGGATCATCTCGGCGTTCTCGCCGAGGCCGAAGTCGAAGGGGCGGGGCGCGTTGGGGATCATGGGGCGGCTCGCGGGCGCTGTTTCTCGCGCGACCTTGGGCTCAACCGGCGGCGTTTGGCAAGGCGCGGACAGAGGCGAATGAGCCGCGCGACTCGGCGGCGCGCGCCCGGTCGTGATATCCAGCGTTGGCCGCGCCGCCCCTTCAAAAGCCGCGCCGCGACCGTCGGATGAGGGCAGTTGAGCACTCCCGGTTCACGCGTTGCGAGAGAAAAGAGCTGGCTCAGGCGCCTGCCGGGCCTGGTTGCCCTGCGAAGCTATGACCCGGCCTGGCTGACCCACGATTTCGCCGCTGGAATTGTCCTGGCGACGGTGCTGGCGCCGGTCGGCGTCGCTTACGCGGCCGCCTCCGGCGTCGGCGCGATCTATGGCCTCTACGCCACCATCGCCTGCCTCATGGCCTACGCGCTGTTTGGCCCCAGCCGCATCCTGGTGCTCGGACCCGATTCTTCGCTGGCGCCCGTCATCTTCGGCGTCGTCGCCCCCCTGTCCGGGGGCGACGCGGGGCGCGCGATCGCGACGGCTGGCGTGATGGCGCTTGTCTCGGGGGCGATTCTGATCGTCGCCGGAATTGCCCGGCTCGGCTTCGTGACCGAGCTTCTGTCGAAGCCGATTCGCTACGGCTACATGAACGGAATCGCGCTGACCGTGCTGATCAGCCAATTGCCCAAACTGCTCGGGTTCAAGATCGAGAGCGCGGGACCCCTGCGGGATCTTTGGTCAATTCTCAACGCAATCGCGGGCGGAAAGGTCAATTGGGTGGAGTCGGCGCTGGGCGCCGCCACCCTCGCGGCGATTTTGCTCATCAAGAGCCGCAAGCGCTTTCCCGGCATCCTCGTCGCAATGATTGGCGCGACGGCTGTCGGCTATTTCTTCGATTTGGCGGAGCGCGCCGATATCTCGGTGCTCGGTTCGCTGCCCCGCGGCCTGCCGACGCTTTCGATTCCCCTCATTCCGCTCGCCGACTTAGGCCCCGTGGTCATCGGCGCCTTTGCCGTCTCGCTGGTGTCGTTCGCCGACACCAGCGTGCTCTCCCGCACTTACGCCGCGCGAACAGGCTCGCGCGTCGATCCCAATCAGGAGATGGTGGGGCTCGGCGCCGCCAATCTCGCCGCCGGATTGTTCCACGGGTTCCCGGTCAGCAGCAGCTCCTCCCGCACTCCGGTCGCCGAGGCCGCCGGCTCCAGGACGCAACTGACCGGCGTCGTTGGCGCGCTCGCGGTCGCATTGCTGCTGCTGTCGGCGCCGGATCTTCTAAGCCATGTCCCGGCCGCGGCGCTGGCGGCGGTCGTCATTGCGTCGGCGATCGGCCTGTTCGAGGTCGGCGACCTTGGGCGGCTGTTCAAAATTCAGCGGTGGGAGTTCTGGCTGTCGATGGCGTGCCTTGCGGGCGTGGCTGTCTTCGGCCCCATCGAGGGAGTGGGCATCGCGGTGGCGATCGCGGTCATCGAGTTTCTCTGGGACGGCTGGCGTCCTTACTTCGCGGTGCTGGGGCGGGTCGACGGGGTCAGGGGCTTTCATGACGTCACCCGCTATCCCAATGCGCGTCAAACGCCCGGGCTGGTGCTGTTCCGGTGGGACGCGCCGCTGTTTTTCGCCAACGCGGAGCTCTTCAAGGACCGCGCGCTCGACGCCGTGGCGGCGGCGTCGAGCCCGGTCGAATGGCTGGTCGTCGCGGCGGAGCCGGTGACCAGCGTCGATGTCACCGCGGCCGACGCGCTCTCCGAGTTGAACGAAACGCTGCGGCGCGCCAGGACAAGGCTGTGCTTCGCCGAACTCAAGGACCCGGTGAAGGACAAACTGAAGCGGTTCGGCCTGTTCGATCAGATTGGCGAACAGGCCTTCTTCGCAACGATTCATGCCGCGGTGGACGAATACGAGCAGACGCATGGGTCGATGACGCACCCTGCCGCATGACCGCCAATCCCGGCTGGCCGCCCCGGCCGGGTAGGGAGGGTGGGCCGCCCTCTCCGGGTTTTTAGCAGGCGTCCCAGAATCCGGAGCGGTAGCTCGGGTCGGTGTAATACCAGCACAGGCCAGGCGCCGGCGCCCGGCCGGCATAGGCCGCGGCGGCGCCGGCGGCGAGCACGCCGATCGCCGCGCCGGCCGCGATCGCCCCGCCAGAGGGCCACCAATATCCGCCGGGCCGGGCCCAGCCGCCATAGTAGCCGCCGCGATAGACTCCTCCGCCGCGGTATCCATAGCCGCGGTAGGCCCCGCCGTGATACCCGCGGTAGGCCCCGCCCCGGTAGCCGCCGTAGGTTCCGCCGCGATGGTAGACGCCGCCTCGGGGGCCCCGATAGGTCGCGCCGCGATGGGCCACCACCACCTTTGAGATCAGCCCATCGTTCACCATCGCCGTCGGGTTTGACGCCCGCATCTCCATGGCGCCGGCGGGCGGCGGACTGAAACCGGACAGCGCGATCGCCACGCAGGCGCCCTTCACCAAACTCGACCGAATCATGGCTCGCCTCCTTGCGCGTCCCCGCGCTGGCCCGATCGCACCCATGGGGCTTATGGCACAAAACCGGAGCCGAAGCGAACATGAGGCGGTCCGCCCGGGGCAATCCACAACGCCGCGCGCCTTTTGGAGGTCCAGATGTCTTGATCGTGCAAAAGAATGGCTCGACAAGGCGAGACCGGCGAGGCCACGAGGGAGCGGCGCGATGAAGAGGTCGATATGGGGCTTGGGCTTCTTCGCCCTGACGATGATGAGCGCCGGGGCCGGCGCGCAGACTGCGAACAATATCGTCGCGCTCAAGGGCCTGGCGCCGATCTCCGCCCTTTCCAACAGCATGGCGGGCAGAGCGGCGCTTGCCGCCAACTTCTCGGTCACCGGCGGAATCCAGACCGGCGCCATCCGGCAACCCACACTCCTGCCGTTCGCCGAACAGCAGCAGCAGGCCCTGCGCGATGCGTTCATCACCGACGGCAATCTCGCGGAGCTCGCGGACGGCCTCGGCTCGACGCTCGGCGCGGCCTACCAGGCGCGCGCCCATTATGTCGACCGGGCGACCTTCACCAGCGTCTCAGAGGCGGTCAAAGCCCTGATCGCCTACGCCAACTCGACCTCGGGATCCGATTCGAACGCCGGCAAATATTTCTTCGCCAATGGCACGACCAATGGCAAAAAGCCGGTCTCGGACGAGGCGATGGCCATCTTCAAGGAGATCGGCGGCGCTCCCGACCCCTTCGGCCGGGCCTATAACCGGCCGGCCGGAACGCCGGGCGCCGACGCTTTCGGGGATTCCCGCCCGTTTCAGACCGAGCCCAGGGCGCTTTCGATCGTGGGTCCGGACTATTTCAACGTTCCGGCCGGCAACGAGGTCTACAACCGCGGCCCGATCATGGACCTGATCGACAGCCCGTCCTTTCCGAGCGGGCACACGACCTATGGAACCATGGGCTCGCTTCTCCTCGCGGTGCTCGTGCCCGAGCGCTATCAGGAGATGGTTGTCCGCGCCGCCGAATACGGCAACGACCGCATCATCCTGGGCGCGCACTACGCCATGGACGTTCTCGCCGGCCGCACGCTCGCGGCCTATGACCTCGCCCACCTGCTCGCCAACGATCCCGCCTACATGAACCGGCCGCTCAAGAATGTCGCGATGACGACGGCGACCTCCGAGCCTCAGGTCCAGCCGACCATCGGCGACTTCAAGGCGGCGGTCGCAGCGGCGCGGGCGGACCTTCAGAATGCGCTCGAGGCGGCTTGCGGCGAACCGGTCGCGGTCTGT
>DATNBG010000393.1:0-5349 GCA_035572075.1 Roseiarcus sp.
CCGTAGTGGCTGGAAAAGATATGGCCCGATTCGCCGGTCGCGATCATGAACCGGGATTTCTCGGGGTCCGCAAGGTCGTAGATGCCGCGAAAGCCGCCGCCGATGGTGCGGGCGAAGGGCAGGTCGGGGGGAGCGTCGGACCCGCCTCCGCGATCGAGCGTGTAGAAGCCGCCGCTCGAGGGGACGCTGAGGTCGCTCAGCCAGTCAAAAAGCGGGACGTGGCTGTAGACCTGATGCCTGAGCAGCGCCTTGTGCTCCGCGCCCCAGCGCCACTTGCTCATATCGGCGCCGTCGCGCTTGACGAGCAAGGCGAGCCCGTCGTCGAGCGCTCGCCCGAGCGCCTTGCGGCAGCCGGGATCGGGAGCGCCCGGAGAATCGCACCACGAGGCATGGTCGCGCATCAGCGACACGAGGGTTGTCGCCGCGAACGGACCTTGCTGCTTCATCGGCGAACCGGTCTTGTCCTCGATCAGGATTTTGTGGAGCGAGCTTAGGAACGCGGTGTAGATCAGCGGTTCGGCGCGGTCCTTGTCCATGACAGCGTTCCACGCCAGAAGCAGCGCCTGCGCCTTGCGCGCCAGTTCGCTGGAGGGCGCGATCGTCGCGATGAACGGCTGCAATTCCTTGACGTCCAGAGACAGATGATCGGCCTGCATCTCGGCCGACGTGTCCAGGCTGTGCCTCTCGATCGAATCGAAGAATTGCTGGATGCGCCGGGCGCGGAAGGTCTCTTCCCAGTCCTCCCCGAATCTGGGCTCGTGATCGCTAGGAAAATCGGCGTTGTTGGCGTTGAAGGCGAAGCCGGCCGCTGGGTTGTGGAGTTGAGGCCATGCATCGAACGGGATCGTGCCGGTCCAGTCGAAGGCGCCCGACGCGCCGTCGACCGGGGCGAGGCCGTCGCCATGCTTTCGCAACGGGACCAGGCCGGGGTTCAGGAAACCGATGTCGCCAGCGACATCGGCATAGACGAAGTTCTGGGTCGGCGTCTGGTAGAGGCGGAGCGCATCGAGAAATTCGCCCCAGTTCCGCGCCGCGTTGACCCGCATGAAGGCTTCGGCGGTGGTGTCGCGATCGCCGAGCCCAGTGAAGGCGAGCGCGACCACTTTTCCCGGCCCTGCGAAATCGGCCAGGTCCGCGCTGATGTCGGAGAGGACCGGACCGTGCCGGGTCGTTCGAATGGCGAGCTTGACGTCCGCTCCGCCCTTCACATGGATCGTTTCGGTCCGGACGTCGAAGGTCCTCGGTCCGTCGGGCGTCAGATATTTCGACGAATCGCCCGGATCGACGGTCTCGACGAACAGGTCCTGGACATTCGAATCCGCGGTCGTCAGCCCCCAGGCGATCCGCTGGTTCTCGCCCAAAACGAAGACCGGCGCGCCCGGCAACGTCGCGCCCTTGACTGACCCCTCGGGCGTGACGACGCGGGCCAGATACCAGAGGATCGGTGCGCTGAGGTCGAGATGAGGGTCGTTGGCGAGGATCGGCTTTCCGGTCAGCGTCCGCGATCCGGCGATCACCCACTCGTTCGATGCGCCTTTGCCGATTCCGGTCAACGCGCCGAGCTCTTCGTCGATGCGCTCGCCGCTTGCGTGAGTGTTGCTGATCGCCGGCAGGGTGGTGATGGGATCGCCGGGCGTTGCGCCCGGAAACAGCCAGCTTTCCCGTTCCGGCCCAAGCTTCTGAGCGAGGCGGGCGCGCAGGAGCTTGAGCTTGAAGTTCTGCGACAGCTGATAGGCCTCGATCTTCGCGATGACCAGCGTGTCGGCGGGCTTCCAAGGCTCGGGGCGATCGCCGGCGAGCAGGAACTCAGGCGGGAGCGGATGGCTCTTGAGATAAGCGTTGACGCCATCGGCATACGCTTCGAGGCGCTTCTGCGCCCAGGGCGATAGGGCCGAAAAGCTGTTCTCCGCCTCTCGATAGAGGCCGAGGGTGCGAATGAACTTGTCGACGTCGAGGAGGTCGGCGCCGCGGATTTCGGCCATCCGGCCTTGGCCGACCCGGCGCAGGATCTCCATCTGAAACATCCGCTCGCCCGCATGGAGATAGCCGAGCGCGCGCGCCGCGTCGTCCATCGAGCCGGCGAAGACGTGTGGGACGCCATGGGCGTCGCGCCACACATGAACTTCGGCGGAAAGGCCCGGGAGCTTTTCCACGCCCGAATAGGCGGGCATGGCGCGATAGAAGAGATAGCCGCCGGCGAGGGTCGCCAGGACGATGAGCGCGATCGCCAGGCTCGCCGCCCAATTGACCAGACGCCAGGCCATCGCCGCTCCCCCGCGCGTAAAATTAGAGCGCCAATCTTGCCATGACCGGGACGTGGTCGGAGGGGCGCTCCCAGCCGCGGGCGTCGCGCAGAACGCGCATTTCCTTGACCGCGCCGGCGAGCGCCGGGCTCACCCAGATGTGGTCGAGACGCCGCCCCTTGTTCACCTTCGACCAGTCGGGCGAGCGATAGCTCCACCACGTGTAGAGCTTCTGATCGTCGGGCACGAATTTGCGCAACGCGTCGAACCATGGTCCCGCGGCCTGGGCGCGCTTCAATTTGTCGACCTCGATCGGCGTGTGGCTCACGACTCTGAGCAGCGACTTGTGGCTCCATACGTCGTGCTCGAGCGGCGCGATGTTGAGATCGCCGACCAAGATCGAGGGTCGCGCGCCTGGCTTTTCTTGCCCCGCCCAGTCCGCCATTTCGTCGACGAAGGCGAGCTTATGGGCGAACTTGAGGTTGATCTCGGGGTCCGGCTCGTCGCCGCCCGCGGGAACGTAGAAATTGTGCAGTTCAAGCCCCTCCGCCTCGCCGCCGAGGACGACATGGAGATGACGCGCGTCGCCCTTGGCGCAGAAGTCCCGCCGGGAGAAGCGGGCGAATGGAATGCGCGAAATGATCGCGACCCCGTGATAGCCCTTCTGCCCGTTGATCGCGATGTGGGGATAGCCCGCGTCCCGAAACGCCGCGTGGGGGAAATTGCCGTCCGGGCATTTCGTCTCCTGCAGGCACAGGACATCCGGCTGATTCTGGCTCAGATAACGGACGACGAGTTCGATGCGCAGACGCACCGAATTGATGTTCCAGGTGGCGATGGAAAACGTCATGGGAGGATCCGCAGGCTTCCTCGGGCCATCTGCCCGGGCGGAGCGGCGAGCGCAAGCATCGTTGGGCCGTTGCCCACAGCCGGGCGCTACCTGCGGCGGTTACCGAGCTGATTGGCCGGCGCCTCGTCGATGTGGAAGAGGGCAGGGTCCGGTTGGGCCCTGAGATCGACATTGAACAGGGTGACGACCGTCTGGTAGCCCTGCGCGTCGATCACCGTCCATTGCCTGAGCGCGAAGGTCTTAGCGTCGAAGACGAGCGCGAGATGCGCCGTGCCTCCGAGCGCCGCCTTGTCCTCGACCTCGATCGTGACGCTGTCGCCCTCCTGCGAGACGCTCAGGACTTTTGTGTCGCGAGCTATGTCGATGTGGTCGGACAGCAGAAACTTGAGCGGCGTCTGGCCGATGAAATATTCGTCCTGCGTATTGAGCTTCTTATCGATGATGGCGACGCTGCGGCCATCGGCCACGATCTCGAACCGCGGCGGGTTCGTGAACTCGAATCGCATCCGACCGGGACGGACCAGGCTCAGCTCGCCCTCCGAGCGCCTTCCGTTCGGACCGATTTGAACGAAGTCGGCGGTCATGGCGCGCGTCGCATCGAGCCAGGCGTTGGCGCGCGCAATCGCTTCCGCGGCCGGAATTGGCGCTGGAGCGGCGGTCTTCGGCGATTTGGCGGACTTTTGCGCCGCCGCGAGCGGCGCGCGCAGATCGAGCGGCGCTTGCCCGGCGAGGGCGGCTTGCGCCGCGACAAGGGCGGGCAAAGCCGCGAGCGCGAACAACTGTGAGCGTCTGACCACGAAATCAGGTCCTTGTCGCCTGTCGATTGGGGCCGAATCGGGGCCGGCGCGGCGGATGTTGAGAAGATAGCACGTCCGGCGGAAGCGCGGGCTTTCCGCAAGCACTGCGGTCTTTGTATGGCCGGCTCGCGACCTTTGCGCGACGATCAGACACCGGCGAGGGCCGCCTCGACCGCCGCGCCGAGGCGTTCGACGATCGCGTCCACTTGAGCCGCCTCGATGATGAAGGGCGGGGCGAGGAGGACATGGTCGCCGTTCACGCCATCGACCGTCCCGCCCATCGGATAGACCATCAGCCCCCGCTCCATCGCTTCGCGCTTGACGCACGCATGCAATCTGACCTTCGGGTCGAACGGCCGCTTGCTGGCGCGCTCGCTGACCAGTTCGAGCCCCCAGAAGAGTCCGCGCCCGCGGATATCGCCGACATGGGGGTGCTGGCCGAAGCGCTCGTTCAGGCGCTGCTCAAGCCGATCGCCCATCGCCACGACATTGGCGAGAAGGCCATCCCGCCGGATGACGTCCTGCACCGCCAGCGCCGCCGCCGCGGCGATCGGATGACCCATGTAGGTGTGGCCGTGCTGGAAGGCGCCGGAGCCGTTAGCGAAGGCTTCGTAAATCCGCTTCGTCAGCATGACCGCGCCGATCGGCTGATAGCCGCCGCCGAGGCCCTTGGCCACGGTCATCAGATCGGGCGCGATCCCCTCCTGCTCGCAAGCGTGCAGCGTGCCGGTCCGACCCATGCCGCACATCACTTCGTCCAGAATGAGCAGGACGCCGTGGCGGTCGCAGATCGCCCGGATGCGCTTGAAATAATCGCCGACCGGCGGGACGGCGCCCAGGGTCGCGCCGGCCACGGTCTCCGCCACGAAAGCGATGACCCGGCCGGGGCCGATCGCGAGGATTCTGTCCTCGAGCGCCTGCGCGGCCCGCGCCGCATAATCCGCGTCGCTCTCGCCCTCGCGCCTGAAGCGATAGGCATAGCAGGGATCGATGTGATGGGTCTCGATCAGGAGGGGCTCGAACCGCGCGCGCCGCCAGGCGTTGCCCCCGGCCGCAAGCGCTCCGAGGGTCGAGCCGTGATAGCTCTGGCGCCGCGCGATGACATGGCGGCGCTGGGGCTCGCCGGTCTCGACGAAATACTGGCGAGCCATCTTCAGCGCCGCCTCGATCGCCTCCGAGCCGCCGCTGACGAGACAGACATGGCTCATGTCCGGCGGAGCGTCCTCGATCAGGCGGTCGGCCAGACGCTCGGCGGCCTCGGTGGTGAAAAAGGCGGTGTGCGCATAGGCGAGCGCCTCGAGCTGCCTGCGCGTGGCGGAGAGCACGTCGGCATGCCCATGGCCGAGGCACGAGACGGCCGCGCCTCCGGACGCGTCGAGGTAGCGCCGCCCCTGGCTGTCGACGATCTCGACCCCGGAACCGGAGACCGCGACCGGCATGGCGGCGTTCGCGGAGCGGT
>DATNBG010000394.1:0-2552 GCA_035572075.1 Roseiarcus sp.
GGGCCCACGGGCGGGCAGCCGCACGAAAACCGCATGCCGTTCCTCGCGCTCAACTATTGCATCGCGCTGCAAGGCGTTTTTCCGTCGCAGAACTGACCCAAGCGGCGGGCGGCGCGATCAATTGAAGACGACTTGATAGTCCTGATGGTCGTGCGAAGCCGTGTGAATGGGGATGAGGTAGAGTTCGAAGCTCGCGCCCTCTCCGAACCCGAGCCGATGCAGGCCTTCGGACACAAGCGGCGCGGGAGCGCCGCGCAAAAGCAGGCTGAACGAGGTCCCCGGCGCGGCGTCCGGCCGCGGCGAGCGGTGGGGATCGACCGCGACCAGGGTGAGCGCCCGCCCATTCGCGAGCGAGACCGGCTTTCCCACGTAGGGCGCGAATGTCTCGGCGTTGATCGCGTCGCTCATGCTTGATCGTTCCTCCCGTTCCTCGGCGCGCGAGCCTGATGGATGGGGGCCGCGTTGTCGAGCGGCAAGGAAGGCGCGGCCATGACCGGGCCGGCAGAGGGCTTGCTGACGCTGCGCAGAGCGTTGGACAATGAGGACGACGCGGCGTTTGCCTTCGCGCTCTTCGCCGCAACACGGGCGCTTGAGATGGCGGCCATGCCGATCGACGCCAAGGCCAGGGACTTCCTCGTGCGCGCGCAATACCGGTCGATGACGGAGACCTATCGGCGCGACTATCCGAGCGCCCGCTCCGAGATCATCGAGCTCGATCGCCAGCCGGTCGGCCGCCTCGTCACCGATGTCGGGGAGGCTTGCGTGACCTATGTCGACATCGCGATCCTGCCTGAGGCGCAGGGACGAGGGCTCGGGCGCCGCGTCATGCTGAACGCGCTCGAGGAGCCCCGGCGGCTCGGCCTCCCCGCCCGCGTCAGCGTGCTCATGCACAACGCCGCCTCGCTCAGGCTTTGCGAGAGCGTCGGGTTTGTGCGGGTGAGCCAATCGCCGCCCTTCGTTCGCCTGGAATGGACGGCGTAGCGGCGGACTGAGGCTGCGGCCGCCTCAGAACGTCCGCAATTCGTTCCGGCACGCTTCGGCGAAGTCTCGCAGCGGATCGATGTGCCGATCGATCCAATTGGCCCGCATCTCCGCCATTGTCATGTTCGGCGCGAGATAGGCGTCGACAATGATCCGGGTCACCGTGTCGGCGGCCTCGACGACCGGCGGCGACGAGGTGAAGCGGATCCGGTTGGTAAGCGCATAGATTCCGATGAGCGCGCTCGTGTCATCGCGCCGGTTTTGCAGGGCGTCGGCATACAGTCTCGCTGCTTCGTCCAGAAAGCGGCCGAACAAGGCCGCTCGCGAATCCCTTTCGGCGGCGATGCGCTGGGCTTTGGATTGCGCCTGCTGCGTGACCCACGAGGTTGCGAACGACGCGAGGCCCCCGATGGCCGTTCCGGCCAGCGCGGCGAAGGCCGATATGTATGCCGCCTCCATTGGGCTCGTCCGGCGCTACTTCGTTGCCGGCGGCCCCAGCGCCACGGCGGCCTCGGAGGTCAGCAGGAGGAACGTCATCGTTTCCTGAAGATAAAGGCGAACCACGCTGTCCGTGTGGTTCAAATAGCCGATCGAGACGTCCTGCCCGATGTGCAGGTCGAAATCGCCGCCCCGGGTGGTGAGCACGAAAGCGCCGTCAATGGCCGGGGCCCAGACGATCTCGTCGTTGACGAGTTTCTTCACATGCTCGAGCACCGGATAACCGTTGTCGACGGTCTCGGCGAGGGCGGTATAGGCGTCGGCGCCGAGCACGGCCGAATAGGGCCCATTGACGCCGGCGAGGCGCAGCTGGCTCAGCGCTTGCGCGATCGCGTCCGGATACTGACGCACGTCGGCGGGCAGCGTCATGACCGGGTTGCTCGTCCCCTGCCGCACGCCGCCGATGCCCGCCGCCGGGTAGCCCTCGAAGATGGCGCGGTCCTCGGCGTAAGCGATTCTTTGCGCCGCGTCCTTCGCCGGCTGCCAGTCCGAGTCGTTCGCGCCTCGCTCGACGTCGTCGATCTGCTGGCGGTCGAGCTCGAAGGGGACCCTCAGTTCGACCAGGGGCTTCGCCTCGCGCTGGCGCGCGAGGATGCCTTCGACCGGCGCGGCGATCGCCTTCAGATGGCCGGTTCCGATCGCGGAGAGGGCAAGACCGCCCGGCCCTTCGACATCAACCACGCGCCGTCCGGCGAGATAGCGCTTGAGGGTGCGCGTCGTCTCCTCCTCGATCTGAGCCCACGCCGCATCGGAGATCGGGGCAAGCTCGCGGTGAAGATTGTTCATGGCCCTTTTTCTCCTTTAAGCGAGCCTATTCCGAGCGAGCCGTCCGGCGTCAGGGCGATCGCCGGTCCGGCCGGCGATTGCTGAGCGGGCGCCGCTGTCGCGGGGGCGTCGCCGCTCACCTCATCGAGGAAAGTCAGCGAGGGGACGAAGAACAGCGTTCCGGTCGCCGGGCGGCTGAAGTCGAGCAGCCGGTCGTAGTTGCCGGGCGGGCGGCCTATGAACATGTTCTCGATCATCTGTTCGGTCACCAGCGGCGTGCGGCAATAGCCGATGAAATAGGTGCCGTA
>DATNBG010000395.1:0-4448 GCA_035572075.1 Roseiarcus sp.
CCAGCCGATGCGAAAGCCGGTCATCGCCCAGTTCTTGGACAGGGTCTGGACGAACAGGATCTTGTCATCGGGCGCCATCACGTCGTGGAACGAGGGCGCGCGGACGCCGTCGTAGGTGATGCGCCCATAGATCTCGTCGGCGATGATCCAGAGCCCATGCCGCCGCGCGATGGCGAGCGTCTCGGCGATCTCCTCCCGAGTGGCGATGAAGCCGGTCGGGTTGGCGGGGGTGTTGAGAAAGATGAGGCGGGTCAGGGGCGTCACCGCCCTTTCGAGCTTGGCCGGATCGAGGCTCCAGCGCGTCCCCTTGTCGAGGCGGACGGACACGGCGCGCGCGCCGGAAATCTCCAGCGCGCCGACGAAATTGGGCCAGGCGGGGGTGGGGACCAGCGCCTCCTCGCCCGGACCGACGATCAGCCGGGTCGCGATCTCGATCGCGTGCATGCCGCCGATGGTGACGAAGAAATCCTCGGGCGAGAACGCGCCCCCGCCCGGCGCCGCGCCATAGACCCGCGTCATGTAAGCCGCGATCGCGGCGCGCAGTTCCGGGACGCCGGCCTGCGCCGTGTAGAAGGTCTCGCCGCGGTCGAGAGAGGCCTTGGCCGCCTCGCTGATGAACGGCGGCGTCGGCAGGTCGCCCTCGCCGACCCAGAGCGGAATGAGTCCCTGCCGGTCGCGGCCATAGTCGAACACCTCGACGATGCCGCTCGTCTGAACGTCGCGCATGACGGGGCGGATCAGGTCGGGCCAGTTGGCGGAGGCCGGGGGCGAGGCGAGGTTCATGTCAGGCCTCATGGACCAGCGATGGGCCATGCGCAAGCGTCGGCCGCGGCTCACTCATGGACGCCTCCGAGGGCGAGATCGTCGAGGATCGGACAGTCCGGGCGATCGTCGCCATGGCAGGCGGCGGCCAGGCCCCGGAGGGTGTTCGCCATCGCCTCCATTTCGGCGATGCGCGACTCAAGGTCGCCGATATGGGCTTCCGCGATGCGCTTGACCTCCCGGCTCGGACGGCCGCGATCGCGCCACAGGGCCAGGAGCTCGCCGATCTCCGCAATGGAAAAGCCGAGCCGGCGCGCCCGGCCGATGAACCTGAGCTCGTGGATGTCGCGCGGCCCATAGTCGCGATAGGCGTTGTCCCGTCGCGGAGCGGGACGCAACAGGCCGATCGCCTCGTAATGGCGGATCATTTTGGGGGTGACGCCGCTTCGCCCCGCGGCCGCGCCGATATTCATGGTCAGAATCCGCTTGACCTTGCCATCATGGGAAGGTTTACGCCTCCCTTCATGGAACACAAGCATCATTCGCCGATGAGCGCGGCCAATGGTGGAACCGCGCTTGTCAAGGACCCCGTCTGCGGCATGACGGTCGACCCGGCCACCGCCAAGCACAAGGCCGTGCGCGGGGAGACGACGTTCTTCTTCTGCTCCACGGGCTGCCGCGAGAAATTCGTGGCCGACCCGGCGCGGTTTCTCGCTCAGGCCCCAGCGCAGGCGGGCTGCGATCACGGCCCGCACGGCCATCCTTCTGTCCCTCCGGCCGCGCCCGCGCCGGCGGGCACGATCTACACCTGCCCGATGCACCCGCAGATTCGCCAGGTCGGGCCGGGCTTCTGCCCGATCTGCGGCATGGCGCTGGAGCCCGAGGTCGCGGCCATTTCTGAAGGCCCGAGCGCCGAGCTTGTCGACATGACCCGGCGCTTCTGGATCGCGCTCGCCCTGTCCATCCCCGTGTTCGCGCTCGAAATGGGCGGCCATCTCGCGGGCCTGCATATGCTGCTGGCGGCCCAAGCCTCGAACTGGATTCAGTTGGCGCTGGCGACCCCGGTCGTGCTGTGGGCGGGCTTCCCATTCTTCGAGCGCGGCTTGGCGTCGCTCAAGAGCCGCAATCTCAACATGTTCACGCTGATCGCCATGGGGACCGGCGTGGCCTGGGCCTACAGCGTGGTCGCGACCGCTGCGCCCGATCTGTTCCCGCCGGCCTTCCGCAACGCGGACGGCTCAGTCGCCATCTACTTCGAGGCGGCGGCGGTGATCACCGTCCTCGTCCTATTGGGCCAGGTGCTCGAACTGAGGGCGCGCGAACAGACTGGAGGCGCGATCCGGGCGCTGCTCGATCTTGCGCCAAAGACCGCGCGGCGCATTCGCGCCGACGGCGGCGACGAGGATGTCGCGCTTGAAACCGTCCATGCCGGCGATGCGTTGCGGGTGCGGCCGGGCGAGAAGGTCCCGGTGGACGGCAAAGTCATCGAGGGGCGAAGCGCGGTCGACGAGTCCATGCTGACAGGGGAATCGATGCCTGTCGGCAAGTCGGTCGGCGATCACGTGATCGGCGGGACGATGAACCAGAGCGGCGCCTTCGTGATGCGCGCCGACAAGGTCGGCCGCGACACGGTGTTGGCGCAGATCGTCCAGATGGTGGCTCAAGCCCAGCGCAGCCGGGCGCCGATTCAGCGGCTCGCGGACCAGGTTTCGGGCTGGTTCGTGCCGCTGGTCATCATTGTGGCTGTGATCGCCTTCGTCGCCTGGGCGACCTTCGGGCCCGAGCCGCGCTTGGCCTATGCATTGGTCGCCGCGGTTTCGGTGCTGATCATCGCTTGCCCCTGCGCGCTCGGCCTGGCCACTCCGATGTCGATCATGGTCGGGGTTGGGCGCGGGGCGCAATCCGGGGTGCTGATCAAGAACGCCGAGGCCCTGGAGCGGTTCGAGAAGATCGACACTCTGGTGGTCGACAAGACGGGCACACTGACGGAAGGAAAGCCGAAGGTGGTCGCGATCCGGGCGGCGGGAACCGACGAAACCGAATTGCTGCGTCTTGCGGCGAGCCTGGAGCGGGGCAGCGAGCATCCGCTCGCAGCTGCGATCGTAACAGCGGCGAACGAGCGCGGCGTCGTGCTGGCGAAGGTTGAGGACTTCAACGCTGTCGCGGGCAAAGGCGTCGCGGGCAAGGTCGACGGAGGCCCGGCCGCGATCGGCAACGCCGCCATGATGCGGGCCTCCGGCGTCGACGCCTCTGGATTGGAGGCCGCCGCGAACGAGTTCAGAAATGACGGCGCAACCGTGATCTTCGCCGCGCTCGATGGCAAGTTGAGCGGCGTCATCGCTGTCGCCGACCCGATCAAGGCCACGACGCCCGACGCGGTTCGTGCGCTTCATGCGGCGGGCGTCCGCGTCGTGATGCTGACCGGCGACAATCGCAAGACCGCCGAAGCCGTGGCGCGCAAGCTTGGGATCGTCGAAATCGAGGCGGAAGTCCTGCCGCAGGACAAGGGTAAGGCGGTCGAACGCTTGCGGAAGGAAGGTCGCGTCGTCGCCATGGCAGGCGATGGCGTCAACGACGCTCCGGCGCTCGCCGCCGCCGATGTCGGGATCGCGATGGGGGCGGGAACGGACGTCGCGATCGAATCCGCGGGCGTGACCTTGCTTAGCGGCGATCTCCGCGGCATCGTCGCCGCGCGCCAACTGTCGCAGGCGACGATGCGCAACATCCGGCAGAACCTGTTCTTCGCCTTCATTTACAACGCCGCGGGCGTGCCAATCGCCGCCGGGGTCCTATATCCCGCGTTCGGCCTCATGCTGTCGCCGGTCATCGCGGCGGCCGCCATGGCGCTGTCGTCGGTGAGTGTGGTCGCCAACGCGCTTCGATTGCGGCGCGCCCAACTGCGGTAGTCGAGGAGGAGGACCGACTGTGGATTACTACATCAACAGATTGTTGCCAGTCGCATTTGACGAGGCGGTCGCGCGCACGAAGGAGGCGCTCAAGGCCGAAGGCTTCGGAGTTTTGACGGAGATCAATGTGCGGGAGACGCTGAAGGCAAAAATCGGCGTCGATTACCCCAGCTACATCATTCTCGGGGCGTGCAACCCCGCCTTGGCGCATGAAGCTCTCCGCCTGGAGGACAAAGTGGGGACAATGCTGCCCTGCAACGTTGTGGTGCGCGACGCAGGGGGCGGACAAACCGAAGTCGCGGCGATCGATCCCGTCGCTTCGATGCTGGCGATCGACAATCCGACGCTCAAGGAGGCCGCGCAAGTCGTGCGCGCCAAACTTGCCCGCGTTGTGGCTCAAGTGTGAGGACTGACATGATGAGTTGGGACGGGTCTGTCGGCGGCTCCATGATGTGGGGCGGGGGATTGATCTGGCTGCTGGTTGTTGTCGTGTTGGCGCTCGGCATTGCCGCGCTGATCAAATACCTGCGCAGTTAGCGTCGAGCTGTCCCTAGCCTTACGGATTCGGGTCCGATCTCGCTACTCAGAAGGCTCTATGAGGAAATCCACCCTTATCGCCGCCGCTCTGCTCATGCCCGCATTCTTCTTGTCAGCGCAAGGTGTCGGCGCCGAGGACATGAAGGGCATGAACAAGATGATGAAGCCCGCGACGACTCCAGCCGACAAGGCGTTCGCGGCCTCGATGAAGACCATGATGAATCGCATGAACGTGAAGCCGAC
>DATNBG010000396.1:0-2212 GCA_035572075.1 Roseiarcus sp.
ATTTCAATAGCTTGCGGCGCCATTTCCGAGTCCTTGAGTCGCCGTCGCCGCCAAGCTGGACGCGATTTGTCGGCGGCCGCGCTGACGCCGCGGACGGGTTTGTCGACCCGGCCCTATGGGTCGCGGCAAGCGCTATCCCGCTCATCTGACCCTCCGAAGGGCAAGGACCGGCGCCGGCGGCGCCGTTTCGCTTCGTGCGTCGACGAGGCTGAAAAACAGGCAAGACGAAGCGCTCATTTCGCGAAGCGAAACGAAGGGTTTCGCAGGGCATGGCGTAAGCCATTGGAATCCTTATAACCGGCGAATCAGGCATTTCGCGGAATTGTTTGTTTTCAATAGCTTAGCGCCGTTTTCGTTTCGCCGCTTTCGTGGGTTGTTTGTTTTCAATGGCTTAGCTCGCCTTGTCGTTTCGCCGGAGTCTTTCCCTTCTGCTTTTGACTCCGGAAGTCATCGCGCGGCCGCTGCCGGGAAGCGCGAGAAGGCTTGCCGGTGATTTCCGAAAAACAGTATCAACGGCCGCCCGGCTTGTCAAGAAATTGTTGATTTTTCTCTACCCGTGCGTTGGAGCGAGGCGACTCCGTGGGCGCGAGGCGAGGCTTCAGCCGGCGATCGTCGCCCCGCCGTCGACGACGATCACCTGCCCGGTCATGAACGATGCGGCTTTCGAGGCGAGATAGACGGCGGCGCCCGCGATCTCGTCGGCTTCGCCGATTCGCCCGAGCGGCGTCCTCGCGGTCGCCGCCTTCAGGGTCTCAGGATTCTCCCACAAGGCGCGCGCGAAGTCGGTCCTGACCAGGCCCGGGGCAATGCAATTGACGCGGACGTTGTGCTTTCCCCATTCGACCGCGAGATTGCGCGCGAGCTGAAGGTCCGCGGCCTTGGAGATGTTGTAGGCGCCGATCGCGGACGAGCCCTTGAGGCCGCCGATCGAGGAGACGATGATGATCGAGCCGTCGTTGCGCTCGATCATGCCAGGCGCGGCCATCTGGATCAGCCAGTGGTTGGCGATGACGTTGTTGTCGAGGATCTTGCGGAACTGCTCGTCCGAGATGCCGGCCATCGGCCCATAATGCGGATTCGACGCCGCGTTGCAGACCAGAATGTCGATGCGGCCATAGGCGCCGATCGTCTCGTCCACGAGGCGCTGAAAATCGGCCTTGGATGAGATGCTGGCGGCGATCGGCTTCGCCGCCTCCCGCCCGCGCGCGCGATTGATGTCGGCAGCGGTCCTGGCGCAGGCCTCCGCCTTGCGCGACGAGATGACCACCGTCGCGCCGTGCTCGGCCAGCCGCTCCGCGATCGCCCGCCCGATGCCGCGCGAGGAGCCGGTGACGATCGCGACCCGCCCCTCGAGGTCGAACAGACTGCTCAAGCTTTCCCTCCCGATGGATGATCCCGCTTCACGATTGCATCCTTTGCCGCGACTGCGCCAGAGGTCGGGAGAAGTCAGCTAAAGATCGCCGCGTCCGGCCGCGAGCGCGACCGCCTTGACCTGGGCGTAGACGCTCGCCCCTTCGCCAAGACCGAGCGCCTCCCACGACTTTCGCGTGAGCCGCGACAACAACCGCGCGCCGGCGCCGTCCGCCCCGAGCGCCAGCACGGCGACGACCTCGTTCGAATCGACCGGCTTCATCGAGATGATGCGCCCCGGCAGAATGTTGAGGATCGAGCTTGGACCGGGCGCTTCGCGGGCGAGGCTCACATCGCCGGCGAGGACGCGAATGCGCCGCCGCTCGCCGAGCGGGGCGGGTGGCGCCGGCACGGTAAACGACCCGCCGCGCACTTTGAGGATGACGAGGCCATAAGCCCGGTCGCTCGCCTGCACGACCCCGTCCAGGCTCACCGCCGCATCGCGCGCCATGGCGAGAGGCAGCGACGGGTCGCTCTGCAGATCCTCGAGCGCGCCTGAGCCGATCACCCGGCCCTTGTCCATCAGCACGATCTGGTCGGCGAGGCGCTCGACTTCGGCGATATCGTGGGTGACGTAGACGACGGGCAGCGCGAGCCGGTCGCGCAGCCGCTCAAGAAAGGGCAGGATCTCGTTCTTGGTCGCGCGATCGAGCGCCGACAGCGGCTCGTCCATCAACAGAAGCTTGGGCGCCGAGAGCAGCGCGCGCCCGATCGCCACCCGCTGCCGCTCGCCGCCGGAGAGATTGCGGGGGCTGCGGTCGAGCAGCCGCCCGATGCCGAGAAGCTCGACCACTTCGTCAAA
>DATNBG010000397.1:0-4052 GCA_035572075.1 Roseiarcus sp.
CGAAGGGGACGCGCGCGCCATTCTCGTTCATGCGCATTTCGAGGTCCATCGCCCGCATGCCGGGGGTGGCCATCCTGAACCCCGAGACGGTGAGCCCATTGTAGAAAAACGCGACGAACGGAAAGAGCGGCGGCAGGAAGAAGAACGCAAGACCGAGCGTCAGCACCAGCGACACGATCCACAGCGCCATCACCAGCAGGCTGACCAGCATAAGGTCGAGGAACACCGCGATGATGCGTCGCGTGCGCACGCCGGCGAGCGCGTCGGCGCGGATCACGTTGGTCGGCGTCGCGGCGTAAACATTGGACATGGGGCGGCTCCTTAAGCGCGCTCATCCCGCGCGCAAAGGATGTGGGAACAGCCGACCCCAAGTCAAGACCGGTGCGGGAACAGGTTGTGCGTGACCGCTTCGCCTTGGCCGAGCAGGCCGGACGGGCGCAGCGCGATGAAGACCGTGAGCAGAACGAAAACCGCGACGTCGCGATAGTCGATCGGGAAGTAGGCCGACCAGCCGGTTTCGGCGGCGCCGACGATGAGCCCGCCGAGGAACGCGCCGGGCAGCGACCCGATGCCGCCGATGATCGCGGCGGTCAGCGCCTTGAGGGTCAGCGTCGCCGAGAGGCTGTAGCCGACCGCGCCGAAGGCCGCCGTCATGGTCGCTCCGGCGAGGCCCGCGAGCGCGCCCGAGAGCGCGAACGCGCGCGCGGCGATCGCCGCCGGAGAGATCCCCATCATCTCCGCGGCGAGCGGATCGTCGGCGTAGGCGCGCCATTCGCGTCCCGTGCGGCTACAGCGAAAGATGACCACGAGCGCGAGGCCCGCGCCAAGCGTGACCAGGCTCACCACAAACGCCATCGGCGTGGCCACGGCGATGAAATCGCCCGCGCGAACGAGCGCGAACGGCTGGTTGAGCTGAGGGCTCATCCAGCTCGCCCGGTCGCCCTGCGCGAGACGCATCAGCTCGCGCAGGAACAGCGCCAGGCCCACGCTCGCCACCAGGACCTGCTGGCCTCGCGCATGGCTAAGCGGAAGGAACACCGCGCGCGCGGCGCCGAACCCCCAGCTCGAGGCGACCGCGGCCGCCAGCACGAAGGCCGCGGCCAAGAGCGGCCCGGGAGGCCACCCGGCCATGGCGATCGCCGCGAGCGCCGCCGCATAGCCGCCCGCCGCGGCCATTTCGCCGAAGGCGAAATTGATCCGCCCGATCAGGCCGTAGATGAGCGAATAGGCCGCCGCCAGCAGCGCGTAGGTCGACGCCAGCGGCAGGCCGTCCAGCGCCATTTGCAATCCATAGGCGATGGCGTGCGGCGCGACCGCGAGGCGGCTCACGTCGCCAAGCGGCGCGGGATCGGCGGCCCGGCCCTCCGGCGTCGCCAGCCAATAGCGGATGAGAAAGAAGAGCCGGGCCTCGGGAATCGCCCGGCCGTCGAGGGTGAGCAAGACAAGGTCGCGGGACTCGCGCGGCTGTCCGGCTCTAAGAAAGCGGCAGGCGGCGAGATGCGTCTTCAGCGCCTCGCCCGGCGCCTCGGCGGTGAAGGCGACGCTCAGGCCGCGCCCGTCCCGGTCGGGCGTTTGCGACAGGATGGCGATCCGCGCCTCTTCCGGCATCAGCGCCGGCAGCGCCATGCGGCACAGCCGCGCCTGGTCCGTCTCCACCACCGGCGAGCAGCCGGCAAGCGCCGCTGCGGCGACAAGAACCAACATCAAACGAACGACCAAACGACGGCTCAACCCGCAGGCCTCCCGGCTTCCGCTTTTTCGCGGCGCGCTCGAAGCCGCCGCTGCTTGGCGCGATTGCCGCAGACCTCCATTTCGCACCACCGGCGGCGGTTGTTCTTGCTCGTATCATAGAACAGCCAGCCGCAGGCGTGTCCGCCGCATTCCCTGATCCGCGAAAAATCGCCTTCCGTGAACAGCCTAACCGCGGCGAGCGCGATCGGGCCGAGCGCCGCCTCGACCGGCGCAGCGCGCACGCTCCAGCGCCAGCGGCACTTTAAGTCGCCGGGCGCGAGCTCCGCCTTGGCGACACATCGCGCATGAAGCGCCGAAAGGCGCAGGAGCGCGTCCCGGGGCGGCCCGGCGCCTCGTCCGAGCGCCGCGCCCGCGTCATGAATGGCGGCGCGAAGCTCGATCGCCCGCGCCAGGAGATCCGAAGCGAGGTCCGAGCGTCCGGACACCCGCTTGCCGAGCCAGTCCGCCTCACCGGCGGGCAACGCCTTCGCATGCCTCAACCAGTCGACGACATTCGCCGCTTCCCGCAAGTGATCCTGATGCGACGGATAGCCGCGCCCGGATTCGGTGTTGGCGAAGTCGAGCGCCAGGTCGTCTCCAATCAGCGGCAGCGAACCGGCGCGGGAGGGAGCGGGAATAACCATCATTTGCAGCTTTACAAGTTATAGAGCCGCGGCTAGCCTGCGCAAGCTAACCGGTCAAATCATTTTGGGAGGTTAAGATGCGGGGAATCGCTCTCTCCATGTCGGTCGCGCTCACGCTTTGGTTCGCGGGCGCCGCCGAGGCTCAGGTCAAACTGGCGGTCGCCGGCCCGGTCACCGGCGCCAACGCCGCCTTCGGGGCTCAGCTCGTGCAGGGCGTCCAGCAGGCGGCCGCGGACATCAACAAGGCCGGCGGCATTCTGGGGCAGACAATCGAGGTCGAGATCGGCGACGATGTTTCGGACCCCAAGCAGGGCGTGTCGGTCGCCAACAAATTCGTCGGCGACGGCGTCAAGTTCGTGGTCGGCCATTTCAACTCGGGCGTGACGATCCCCGCTTCCGACGTCTATTCCGAGAACGGCGTCCTGTTCATCACCCCCTCGGCGACCAATCCCAAGGTCACCGACCGCAAGCTCTGGGACGCGTTTCGCGTCTGCGGCCGGGACGACCAGCAGGGCCTGGTGTGGGCCGAGCTCGCCCGCGACAAGCTCAAGGGCAAGAAGATCGCGGTGATCCACGACAAGACCACTTACGGCAAGGGCCTCGCCGACTCGGCGCTCGAAAACATGCACAAGTTCGGCGTCAAGGAAGTGCTGTACGAAGGCGTCAACACCGGCGAGAAGGACTATTCCGCCATCGTCTCCAAGATCAAGGAATCGGGCGCCGACTATCTGATGTGGGGCGGCCTGCACACCGAGGGCGGCCTGATCGTCCGCCAGATGCGCGACCAGGGCATGAAGACGGTGATGATCTCCGGCGACGGCATCACCGATTCCGAGTTCGCGGCGATCGGCGGCCCGGGCGTCGAGGGGACGCTGATGACCTTCGGCCCCGAGCCCAGAAACAACCCGAACGCGAAAGACGCCGTCGCGTCATTCCGGGCCAAGGGCTTCGATCCGCAAGGCTACACGCTCTATTCCTACGCCGCGGTCCAGATCATCAAGCAGGCGGCGGAACAGGCGAAGTCGCTCGATCCGAAGAAGGTCGCCGCCGTCATGCATTCCGGGACGCCGTTCCACACCGTCCTCGGCGACATCGCCTTCGACAAGAAGGGCGACCGCACCACGGTCGACTATGTCTGGTACGTCTGGAAGAAGGGCCCCGACGGCAAGATCGGCTTCGTGCAGCTCTGAGGCTCTGGCCGCGCGCTTCGGGCGGGGCCGGCCCGTCGCGAAGGGGCCCTCACCGCCCGCGCGCAGCCGAGACGCTTACGCGGGCGCGAGTTCGACCATGACGCCGTCGCTCCAGCCGTATTTGGCGTCAAACAGCGCTTTCACGATGGCCGCGAGCCCAGGCTCGCCATCGTGCACGACGCGCGCGATGGCGTTGAATTCGGCGTCGCCGACCCTGACCTTGACCTGCGGCCGCGCCTGGATGTTGCGCACCCAGTTGGCGCTCTCGCGCTCGGCGACAAGGTAGAAGCGGCCGCCATGCTCGGTGAACCAGATTTCGATTTCCCGCGCCTGACCGGAGACGCGACCGGTGGTGGTCAGGTAGAGGTACATGAGAACGGTCGGGCTGCGCCCGCTTTCTTGCGCTTGTGGGGCGCCGCCTGCATCGCTTCAAGGCGAAGCCGCCCAATCCAAGGTCGCCGAGGCCATGCATCCCGGCATGACCGTC
>DATNBG010000398.1:0-10430 GCA_035572075.1 Roseiarcus sp.
CGGTAGGCGGCGATGACCTGGCTCGGAGCGTCGACCGACTGAAGCTGGACCTGCTTGACCAGGACGCCGGCCCGATAGTCGTTGAGCACCTGCTGCATCCGCTTCTGGACGTCGATCTCGACCGACTTGCGGTCGGTGGTCAGGATCCCGTCGATCGTCTTGAGGCCGACTTCCTCGCGCATGATCGTCTCGGCCACCGCCTTGACCGTCGCGCGCGGGTTGAGGATCATGAACACATAGTCTTCTGGCTTCGCCGGGTCGATCTGCCAGTTCACCCGGAAATGAACGTCGACGATATTCTTGTCCCCGGTCAGCATCTGGCTTTCCTCGGGAATGTCGGTGCTCCCGCCGATGCTGCGATAGCCGATTTCGGTGATCTGCTGATCCCAGACCGGAACCTTGATCACCGAGCCGATTGGCCATGGCCAATTGGTGTTTAGCCCGGCGGCCGTCTTGCCGGCGTAGCGGCCGAACACGAGATTGATGCCGACTTCGTTCGGCTGGACGGTGTAGAACGTTCCCCAGGCGAACCAGAGCAGCGCCGCAGCCAGCGCGAGGAACACCATGCCGCGGCCGCCGAACCCCTTGCCGCCCGGACCCGATCCGCCTCCGGGCGTCAATTTGCCAAGGGCCTCCTGGACGCGGCGGATGATTTCCTCGAGGTCGCTTGTCGGCGGGCCGCCGAACGGCCCCTGGCCCCACGGGCCCCGTCCAGGCGAGCGCCACGGGCCGCCGCCTTGATGATTCCAGGACATCCAAACCTCTTCATCGGCCGCCGGCCGATGCTTTTGCGCGCCTATATAGGCAAGCGTGGTGCGCGCTTATATAGGCAAGCGCGGCGAACCGGCAACGGACCGCGGCAGCGCCGGCCGGGGCAAGAGCGCGCGCTCATTGATCGGGCGCCGCTTTTCCGCGCTCGCCGACCGCGGGCTCATCGGCCGCGCGCGCCGCGAGCGGGGTCACCCTGAGCGCGGCGATCCGGTTCTTTTGCTTGCGCAGCACTTCGAAGCGGAAGCCGTGAAAGCTGAAGGTCTGACGCGGCTCCGGAATCGAGCGGGCCTCGTGGATCACCAGGCCCGCGACGGTCGCGGCTTCGTCGTCGGGCAGATTCCAGTCCATCGCGCGATTGAGCTCGCGGATGGTCGTTCCCCCGTCGACTACGATCGAGCCGTCGCGCTGCTTGCGCACGCCCTGGACGGGGACGTCGTGCTCGTCCCGAATATCGCCGACGATCTCCTCGATGATGTCCTCGAGGGTGACCATGCCCTGCACCACCCCGTATTCGTCGACCACCAGCGCCGAATGGGTCTTTCCGCGCAAAAACGCCTGGAGCTGGTCGCGCAGCGTCGTCGATTCGGGGATGAACCAAGGCTCGAGCGCCAGATCGGCGACCTTAAGCCGGCTGGCGTCTCCGCCAGCCGCGACATAGGCTCTCAAGAGGTCCTTGGCGTGCAGGACGCCGATGATATTGTCCGGCTCGCCGCGCCAAAGCGGCATGCGGGTGTAGGGGGAAGCGATCGCTTCGCGCACGAGTTCCTCGGGCGGCAGGTCGGCGTCGATGAGCCGCATCTTGGTGCGATGAACCATCACGTCCGACACCGGGATCTCCGACAGTTCGAGGAGACCGCCGAACATGTCGCGCTCGTCGCACTCGACTTCGCCCTCGCGGTGCAGGATATCGACCGCGCCCATCAGCTCCTCATGGCCGGAAACCCCGGGGTCGAGATCGGCCAGCGAAACGCCGAACAATCGCAGGACGCCGCGCACCAGGGCTTCGACCGCAGCGACGATCGGGCCGAAGACCCGGACGAAGAACAGCACCACCGGCGCGATCATGAGCGACACGCGATCGGGATGGGCGATGGCGATCGTCTTTGGCATCACCTCGCCGAAAACGACAATCAGCGCGGTCATGATCACCGTCGCGACCCACACGCCACGCTCGCCCAGGACCTGGAGCAGAACGCTGGTGGCGATCGCCGACGAGCCAATGGTGACCACTTGGCCCCCGAGCAGCATCGCGCTGATCAGACGCCCGCGCATGCCGATCAGGCGGGTGACCAGTTTCGCCCGATTGTCGCCGGCCATTTCCAGCGCATGCATCCGCGCCCGGGACGCCGCGGTCAGCGCGGTCTCGGCGCCGGAGAAGAACGCCGCGCCGACAACACTGAGCACGATGACGACAACGTCGAGAGTGTACGCCATAGTGAGATTCTAGCACGCGCGCACCCGCGCGTAATGCGCGCCGGCCGGGGCCGTCAGGCCGGCGCCGCCAGCTCCCGCTCGAGGAAGGCCGTGACGCTGGCTTCGTCGACGTCGCGGGCGACGAAACTCTCGCCGACGCCTCTCGCGAGGATGAAGGTCAGCCGGCCGCGCTCGATCTTCTTGTCCTGTCGCATCGCGGCCAGGATGTCGCCCACGCCCGCGTCAAGCGCGGGAATGTCGCGCATCCGGGTCGGAAGGCCGACCGCCTTGAGGTGCGCCTCGACTCGCCCGGCGTCCTGGCCCGGGCAAAAGCCGAGGTCGCGGGAGAAGCGGAACGCAAGAGCCATGCCGATCGCGACCCCCTCGCCATGCACGAGCCGCGCCGGGTCATAGCGGGTCAGGGTCTCCAGGGCATGGCCAAAGGTGTGCCCGAGGTTGAGCAGCGCGCGCTCGCCCTGCTCGGTTTCGTCGGCGGCGACGACGCGCGCCTTGGCCGCGCAGCTCGCCGCGATCGCCTCGGCGCGGGCCGGCCCGCCGGCGAAAACCTCGCGCCAATTCGACTCCAGAAACTCGAAGAAGCCGCGATCGCCGATGAGCCCGTACTTAACGACCTCGGCGTAGCCGGCGCGAAAATCGCGCTCGCTCAGAGAATCGAGACACGCCGTGTCGGCCAGCACCAGCGACGGCTGATGAAAGGCGCCGACGAGGTTCTTTCCATGCCGCGAATTGATTCCCGTTTTCCCGCCGACGCTCGAATCGACCTGGGCGAGCAGGGTGGTCGGGATCTGCACGAGGCGCACGCCCCGGCGCAGGGACGCGGCGCAGAATCCGGCAAGATCCCCGATCACCCCGCCGCCGAGCGCAATCACCAGGTCTCGGCGCTCGATGCGCGCCTCGATCAGCGCATCGAGGACGCGGGCGAATTCGGCATAGGACTTGGCGCCTTCGCCGGGCGGGCAGACGACTGATGTGGAGCCAAGCCCCGCCCGCTTGAGGCTTGCGGCGAGCCGGTCGAGATAGAGCGGCGCAACCCTCGCGTCGGTCACCACGGCGCAATGGGCGCCCGGCGCGATTCTTGCGATTTCGGGCCCCGCCTCGTCGAGGAGGCCTTGCCCGATCAGGATCGAATAGGCGCGGGCCCCAAGCGGAACTCCCACCCGGCGTTTCGCCTGCGCCGGGGCTTTGGCGCTCTTGCCGGGCGGCGCATCGAGGCGGTTCAGGATGGCCTCGACGACCGAGTCGTGGGAGCCGTCATGCGATTCGACGGTGAAATCGGCGAGCGCATAGGTCGGCGACCGCTCTTCGATGAGCCGGCGCAGCGTCTGTTCCGGGTCGGCGGTCTTCAACAGCGGGCGATTGGACTTCTTGCGCACCCGGGCGAGCAGAACCTCAAAACTCGGCTTCAGCCAGATCGACAGCCCGTGCCTGGCGATAGCGTCGCGCGTCGCCGCATTCATGAACGCGCCGCCGCCGGTCGCGAGCACCAGCGGCCCGCCGTTGAGAAGGCGCGCGATCACCTTGCGCTCGCCATCCCGGAAATAAGGCTCGCCGAACCGCTCGAAGATCTCGGGAATGGTCAGTTGGGCGCCAGCTTCGATCTCGGCGTCCGCATCGACGAATGGCAAGCCCAGCTTCGCCGCCAGCCGTTTGCCGACCGAGGTTTTTCCGGCCCCCATCATGCCAACGAGAATGACCGAGCGCCCGCCGAGGGCGGCCGCCGCCCGCCTGGCGTCGATCGATTGGCCCTGACCCATGAACCTCCATCCTCGTCCCAGAAAGACATTTTCGCGCCGTCGCGATTGCGCCGTCCCATACAGGAGGCGGGCGGCGAATGCGAGCCTCCCCCGCGGCTTTGCGATGGCGCCGCAAACGCCTTGCGCGGCGCGCCTGTTCTTGCGAGCATGTCAAATTGCACGGCGCGGGGTCCGCGGCGGTCGACCAAGGGGCCCGCGCCAGGACCAGGGCGCGGCGACGATTGAGACAACCGTGTCCAAGGCGGCGCGCTCGGGTCGTAAGGAGTCGATCGCCTGGCGAAGGATACGCGCGCGGCGCCGCGGCTCGCGCGGCGTAACGCTCGAGGGAGGCCGATATTGAGCGGAGCCAATCACGAGAACCGCGTCGCCGGTCCCCGTCTCGTCGCCATCGTCGGGCCGTTTCAGAGCGGCAAAACCAGCCTTCTCGAGGGGATATTGGCGCGCGGCGGGGGCGTCGCGCGGCAAGGGTCGGTGCGCGAAGGCACGACCGTCGGCGATTCGAGTTCGGAGGCGCGCAGCCATGCGATGAGCGTCGAGCCCAATGTCGCCAGCATCGACTATCTCGGCGACCGGCTCACTTTCTTCGATTCCCCTGGCTCGATCGAATTCATCCACGACATGCGCTACGCCTTGCCCGTCTGCGACGCCGCGGTGGTCGTCTGCGAGGCCGACCCGCGCAAGATCCCGGCGCTCCAGGTCATCCTTCGCGAACTCGAAGACCTCGGACTGCCGCGCATCCTGTTCCTCAACAAGATCGATCAGGCGAACGGGAGCCTGCGCGAGACGCTTGAATTGCTCCAGCCCGCCTCGCGCGCGCCGCTGCTCTTGCGCCAGATTCCGGTATGGGAGAATGGCGTCGCCACCGGATTTATCGACCTCGCGCTCGAGCGGGCGTTCGTCTACCGCGAGGCCGCGCCGTCCAGCGTCGTCGAGATGCCGGCGGGCGTGGTCCCCGAACAGAAAGAGGCCCGCTACCTCATGCTCGAGAAGCTCGCCGATTATGACGACGCGCTGATGGAGCAATTGATCAGCGACATCGATCCGCCGAAGGACCTCGTCTTCGACGATCTGGCGCGTGAATTGCGCGAAGGGCGGGTGGTGCCGGTGCTCCTGGGCTCGGCGACCGGCGGCCATGGCGTGACGAGGCTCCTCAAGGCCCTCAGGCACGAGTCGCCGGGCATCGTCCATACACGCAAACGGCTCGGCATCGAGGACAAGGGGCCGGCTCTGGCGCAAGTGATCCGCACGATCCACACCGCGCATGGAGGCAAGCTGTCGCTGGCGAGGGTCCTCCGCGGCTCGTTCGCCGACGGCGCAACCGTGGTCAACTCGCGCGGCGTCGAAGAGCGCATCGGCGGATTGGCCCGGCTCATGGGCGCCATGTCGTCCAAACTCAATCGCGCCGAGGAAGGCGACACCGTCGCTTTCGCGCGGCTGGAAAACCTCGCCACCGGCGATCGCATCGCGGAGGGGCGAACCGCGCCTGAGCCCGCTGCGACGGTCGCCGCTCCGCCCGCGACCCAGGGGATCGCCATTCGCGTCAAGGACCGGAAGGACGAGGTGAGACTCGCCGCCGCGCTCGCCAAGCTTTGCGAGGAGGATCGCGCGCTCTCCTATGTCCAGGACGCCGAGATGTCCGAACTGAAGCTGTTCGGGCAGGGCGAGATGCACTTGCGGGTGACCGCCGAGCGCCTCGCCGATCGGTTCGGCGTCACAATCCAGGCGGGGAAGCCGTCCGTCGCCTATCGGGAATCGATACGCGACGCCGTCACGGTGCGCGGACGGCACAAGAAGCAGTCGGGCGGGCATGGCCAATTCGGCGATGTCGTGGTCGAGGTCGCCCCGCGCGGCCGCGGCGAGGGTTTCGCCTTCGCCGAGCGGGTGCACGGGGGATCGGTGCCGAGGCAGTATTTTTCTTCCGTCGAAGCCGGCGCGCGCGACGCGATGGCGCGCGGGCCGCTTGGATTTCCGGTGGTCGACGTGTCGGTGACCCTGATCGACGGCTCCTATCACACGGTCGATTCCTCCGACATGGCGTTCCGCGCCGCGGCCAAGCTCGCCCTCGACGAGGCCCTCAACAAAGCGCGCCCGATGCTGCTCGAACCGATCCTCTCGGTGACCATCTATGTGCCGACCGACGCGCTGGCGCGGGCGAGCGCGCTGGTGAGCGCCAGGCGCGGCCAGATCCTCGGCTTCGAAGCTCGTGAAGGCTGGGCGGGCTGGGAGGCGTTGCGGGCCCTCATCCCGGAGGCCGAGATCGGCGATCTCATCGTCGAATTGCGCTCGGCGACCTCGGGCGTCGGCGCGTTCGAGACGAAGTTCGACCATCTCGCCGAGTTGACCGGGCGCGCGGCCGATTCCGTGGTCGCCGCGCGCAAGAATGCGAACGCCTGAAGTTTTTCCATGCGCGCCGGGCCCAATTCCCGCCTGTACAAGCGCGCGGCCTTCGCCTAAGGGGCAAGCTTCCGGCTGAAAGTGGGGAGCGTGGATGACCGAGGCCGCCAGGGAAGCCAACCGATTGGCGACGGTGTTCGGCGGGTCGGGATTCCTCGGGCGTTACATCGTGCGAGCGCTCGTCGAACAGGGCTGGCGCATCCGGGTCGCGGTGCGGCGGCCTGACCTCGCCGCGTTCCTGCAGCCGATCGGGGGCGTGGGACAGATCCAGCCGGTGCAAGCCAATCTTCGCTTTCCCGAGTCGATCGCCGCGGCGCTCGAGGGCGCAACTGTGGCCGTCAACGCCACGGGCGTGAAAGCGGAGAGCGGCGCGCAGACCTACAGGGCCGTGCATGTCGAGGGCGCCCGCGCGCTGGCTGAAGCCGCAATGGCCGCGCGCGTGTCGCCTTATGTGCATATTTCGGGAATCGGCGCGGACGCAAACTCCGCCTCGCCCTATATCGCCAGCAAGGGACTCGGCGAACAGGCGACGCGCGAAGCGTTCCCGAACGCGGTCATCTTGCGCCCGTCGGTCGTATTCGGGCCTGAGGACGATTTCTTCAACCGCTTCGCCGCGCTTGCCTGCCATTTCCTGGTTTTGCCGCTGCTCGGCGGCGGGGGGACCCGCCTGCAGCCGGTCTATGTCGGCGACGTCGGGCGGGCGGTCGCCGCGGCGGTCTCCGGTCTCGCGAAGCCCGGCGCGGCCTACGAGCTCGGCGGTCCGAGGACGATGACCCTGCGCGAAGCGGCGGAACTCACTTTGCGCGAGATCGATCGCCGCCGGCCGCTCGTCGGCCTGCCGCTCGGTCCATCGCGCTTAATCGCAGCCTCGACCGAATTCGCCTCGAAGGCGACCTTCGGGCTTTTCCCGAAGCTGCTGACGACGACCCGCGATCAGGTCGATCTGCTGGCTTCCGACAACGTCGTGTCCGGGGAGGCGGAGGCCGAGGGGCGGACCTTGCGGGCGCTCGGCGTCCAGCCGCAGGCCGCCGAGGCGATCATCCCGTCGTATCTGACGCGGTTTCGCCGCACGGGCCAATACGAGGTTCAACGTTCGGGCTGAGCGGCTCCGGCGCCGGAGGGGATCGCCGGAGCAAAAACATTGAGGGTTTGCTATTGATGCAGACCGCCATTCAGGGCATGAAGAACGGCAAAACGCCGGGATCGTTTCGAGCGGGGATGATCGGTGATCAAGTCTGAACTCGTGCAGCGCATGGCCGCGCGCAATCCGCATCTCTATCAGCGTGACATCGAGACCATCATCGACGCCATTCTCGGCGAGATCACCGACGCGCTCGCCCGGGGCGAGCGCGTCGAGCTGCGCGGCTTCGGCGCCTTCTCGACCAAGCAGCGCCAGGCCCGCACCGGCCGCAATCCGCGCACCGGCGACAAGGTTCCGGTCACCGAGAAGCTGGCGCCGTTCTTCAAGACCGGCAAGGAAATGCGCGAGCGCCTCAATCGGGCCGCGACCGAGCGAGCCTAAGCAGGGTTGATCCTGGTTTCCGACTCGAGTCAAAAAATTCCGGCCTGGCGTTGGCTCGCCAGCACAAACCTGTTTGAGACCGTTCGAACCTCCGCTCGGACGCTCCCGGTCGCGGCGGACGGATTGTCGAATGAGGCTTGCATGATCCGTTTCCTGAGAATCGCCATCTCCGCCCTCATCGTCGTTGCCCTGCTCGGGTTCGCGTACGCCAACCGCCACGAGGTGATCGTTTCCTTCGACCCGTTCGCGTCGCGCGAGAGCGCCGCGCTCGCGGTCGCCGCGCCGCTGTTTGAGGTGATGATCGCGGCGGCCATGCTCGGCGTCATCGCCGGCGCGACGGCGACCTGGCTGTCGCAAGGGCGCCATCGGCGAGCCGCGCGCCAGCGCCGGATCGAGGCGGACAAGTGGCGCGCTGAAGCCCAAGCGCTGAAGGCCGCCAGCGCTCGCGAATCCCCCGATCCGGCCTTGCCGCACGGCGGCCGGAGCATCGGACATTTAGCCTGAACCGAGAAGGCGCTCCGGCGCGGATAGGCTCTGGTCGGGAGCGCTCACGCGCTTGGGTGCAAATTCTGCTCCAGGCCGTAGAGCCCCGCGACGGCGTTGGACACCCAGCCGCTCGTCCAATTGTGCGCGTCGCCCGTTTCCGTGGTGGAGAGCGTGTGCATCACGCCTTGCGACGTCAGCAGGTTGTTGAAGTCCGCGACCTGGGATCCAAATAGCGGACCCTCGGAAATCCAGAGACGGTTTTGGGTCGTGAACGGCGCCCGATAGGTGTCAATGAAACTTTGGTCCAGTTCGTAGTTGCTCTGGAAATTCGCCTGATTGCCGTAATTGTCGGCGGTGCTCGACTGCATCGAGTTGTAAGACCCCATGTCCGCGGGAAAATCGAACGCAGCGGCGGCGTCAAACGTCGTCGGATGTTTGAGCAGGAGATCGACCGAGCCATACCCGGACTTCGAGAAGCCGATCAGCAGGTTCTTCTCGTTTCCGGTGGTGGAGAAATGGCTGTCGACCCACTGGGGCAGGATGTCGGCCACGAAAGTCTCGTAGTTGATGGTCGCGTCGAGCGGATTGTCCGCGTACCACGAGTACATGGGAAAGATGGGTTCGATGATGGTCGCGTTGTATTTGTCTTCAACGTCGAGGCTCTCCAATTGATTGAGGCCATCCCCCAACGACAGGCCGGTAAGCCCGTTTTCGACCGGCAGCGCGTAAAGGAAGCTGTGCGCATACGCCGTATTTGGATCTGTCGGGACCAGGACGCGCACGGCGAACGGATGATTGCCCTGGACGTTCCACGTGACGTCGTACAGCTGCGCGCCGTTGGCGTCCGTGCCCTGGTAAGCGAACAACGGCTCGCTTGACGAAGAAGGGGGGCCGATCACGCCGTCGTTGTTCAGATCATGGTTGAAGCTGGTCTCCATCGACACCAACGCGGGGGCGGTGCCGGATACGTTGTTGAGGGGGGCGGAGAGGTAATTGCCGGCGCTGTCGGTGTCCCATACCTGATACACATCGGCGCCTGGCGTCCTCCAGGCGACCTCGAATCCGCTCGCCGTCTGCTGCGCGGCGATCGGAATCATGCCGCCGAATTCGCCGGCCGTCACCGGCTGCCCGCCATAGGTCAGCTGAACCGCCCCGCCGCTCCCTACCTGGATGAGATAGGTGTTTCCGTTCGCCAGCAGGCTGGTTGTGCCGGAAGACTCGATCAAGCTGGCGCTCGACGGGACAGGGATGCCGATCGTCCCGTCGCCGTTCAGATCGTCGTTGAAACTGAGCTCGGTCGACTCCAGCGCGGCGCTCGCGCCCGCCACGTTGCTGATCCCACCCGAAACGAAATTGCCGCTCGCGTCCGTGTTCCACACCCCGTATTGATCGGCGCCCACATTCTCCAGGGCCACCTCATACCCGGTCGCCGTCTGTTGAGCGGCGATCGGAGTCCAGGCGCCAAATTCGCCAACCGTGAACGGCGAGCCGCCATAGCTCAGCTTGACCGCGGTTCCGCCGTTCGGCTCGAGGTAATAGTAGGTCCAGTCCGTCACCAGGCTCATCGAGCCGGAGGACTCGATCACCTTCGGAGGGGGAACGCCGATCGAACCGTCGCCGTTCAGATCGTCGTTGAAACTGGTCTCGGCCGACCACAACGCGGCGCTCGTTCCCACTACCGGGCCGACAGGGGTCGACACGTAATTGCCGCTCGCGTCGGTGTCCCACACCTGATACTGGGCGCCCACCTTCAAGGCCACCTCGTAACCGGTCGCCGTCTGCTCGGCCGCGATCGGGGTCCAGCCGCTGAGCGAAGCGGCGGTGACAGGCGAGCCGCCAGACATTAGGATAATCGGCGACCCGCCGGCAGGTTCAAGAAAAAAGTCTGTCCCGTCCGTCAGCAGGCTGGTGGTCCCCGACGACTCGATCGTCGTGAGCGAGGCAGCGGGAATGCCGATGATCCCATCGCCATTCAGATCAGTGTTGAAACCAGGCTCGTACGACTCGAGCTGGGCGCTCGTTCCCAGCGCCTCGTTGAAGGCGCTCGAGAGGTAATTGCCGCTGCTGTC
>DATNBG010000399.1:0-3019 GCA_035572075.1 Roseiarcus sp.
CGGCGCGGTCAAGCGGCGGCTGAACGAGGCTCTGCATCGCGCTTCGACCTTGGGCGGGACGGCGACCATCCTCGCCATGCGTCCGCCGCAAGCCTATCGCGGCGCGTCTTATTCCCCCCGCTGGGACTGGCGCTCGTCGCCCGCCGCGCCCAGGCTCGCCGAGGAAGCGCAGCCGGGCTTCGCCGAGATCGGCCCCTCGGCGCCCGCGCCGGCGGCTTTGCCGGCCGAGCGGGACCTCGCCGCCCCGCTCGGCGCGGCGCGGGCGCAGGTGCATGAGACCTACATCGTCGCCCAGACAGGGGACGGGATCGTCATCGTCGACCAGCACGCGGCGCATGAGCGGATCGTCTATGAAACGCTCAAGCGCGAGCGGGACAAGGGCGGAATCGAGCGGCAGACGCTTTTAACGCCGCTGGTGGTCGACCTCGATCCCGACGCGGCGGCGCTGATCGACGCGCATCACGGGGAACTGGCCGGCCTTGGCCTTGTCGTCGAGGGCTTCGGCCCCGGCGCGGTGATGGTGCGCGAAGCGCCTTCCGCAATCGCGTCCGGCGATCTCGCCTCCCTCGTGCGCGACCTCGCTGCCGACCTTGCGGCGGAGGACGGGGCGCAGACGCTCGAGCGGAGGCTCGACCGCTGGCTCGGGACCTTCGCCTGCCGACATTCGGTGCGCTCGGGCCGGCAGCTCAAGCCGGAGGAGATGAACGCGCTTTTGCGCGAGATGGAGCGGACGCCCGGCGCCGGCCAATGCAATCATGGCCGCCCGACCTATGTCGAATTGAAGCTTTCCGACATCGAGCGGCTGTTCGGGCGGCGGTGACAACTGACCGTCGAGCAGTCAGAGCTGAGCTTCGATCGCCGCCTTGTCGATGAGCGACCAGACCTCTTCGATCTTTCCGCTCCGGAACCGGTAGAAGACATTCTCGGCGAAGACGACCCGTCTGCCGTTCACGGCCAAGCCGAGGAACAGGCCCTTCGGCCGGCAATCGAACCGGAGCCGGCTCGCGACGAAGGGCGGCTCGCAGACCAGGAGTTCGATATTGAATTGGAGATCCGGGATCTCCTCGAAGTCCCTCTCGAGCATCGCCCGATAGCCGACAAGCCCGAACGGGCGGCCGTTGTGGCGCGCGTCGCGATGGACGAACTTGTGCAAGTTCTCCCAATCCTGCCGGTTGAGGCAGGCGATATAGCTCCGGTAGAGGCCGGAGAGTGCGGTTTCGGTCATAAGCGTCCGTCCTGGGTCAATGGATTTCGGCGAGGTCGCCTCATCGGGCGCGACGGCTTGAGGTCGCCGCCGCGCAAGGCTATCCCCCCGTCTCCCTGCAAACCGCCAAACTGAAAGAGCCCGAGCGTTGAGCGAAGCCGAACCCAGTGTCGACGAAAAACTCGCCATCGCCCACGGGCTGAAGGCGGACGAATATGCGCGGCTCGGCAAGCTGCTCGGCCGGACCCCGACCTTCACCGAACTCGGCATCGTCTCGGCGATGTGGAACGAGCATTGTTCCTACAAGTCGTCCCGCCTGCACTTGCGCAAGCTGCCGACCAAGGGCCCGCATGTGATCTACGGGCCGGGCGAGAACGCGGGCGTGATCGACATCGGCGACGGCGAGGTCTGCGTGTTCAAGATGGAGAGCCACAACCACCCCTCGTTCATCGAGCCCTATCAGGGCGCGGCCACGGGAGTGGGCGGCATTCTGCGCGACGTCTTCACCATGGGCGCAAGGCCGGTCGCCTGCCTCAACTTCCTGCGCTTCGGCGCGCCCGATCATGCCAAAACTCGCCGTCTCGTGGCAGGCGTCGTCGCGGGGATTGGCGGCTATGGCAATTCGTTCGGCGTGCCGACGGTCGGCGGCTCGACCGGATTCCATAAAGGCTATGGCGGCAACATCCTGGTCAATGCGATGGCCGTCGGCGTCGCCAGGCGGGACGCGATCTTCACCTCGAAGGCGAGCGGCGTGGGCAATCCGATCGTCTATCTCGGCTCCAAGACCGGGCGCGACGGCATCCACGGCGCGAGCATGGCCTCGGCTTCGTTCGAAGCGGACGCGGAGGAGAAGCGCCCGACCGTCCAGGTTGGCGATCCGTTCGCCGAAAAACTCCTGCTCGAAGCCTGCCTCGAACTCATGGCTTGCGGAGCGGTCATCGCCATTCAGGACATGGGCGCGGCGGGCCTCACCTCGTCGGCGGCGGAGATGGGCGCGAAAGGCGATCTCGGAGTCGACCTCGACCTCGACCGCGTCCCCTGCCGCGAAAGCGACATGACCGCCTACGAGATGATGCTCTCCGAGAGCCAGGAGCGGATGCTGATGGTTCTCAAGCCCGAGAAGGAAAGCGAGGCCGAGGCCATCTTCCGCAAGTGGGGGCTCGATTTCGCGATCCTGGGCAAGACTGCCGATACGCGGCGCTTCGTGGTCAGGCGCGGGGGCGAGGTCAAGGCGGACCTGCCGATCCGGGAGCTTGGCGATCAGGCGCCGCTCTATGACCGCCCCTGGACGGAGCGCGCGCGAGAGCCAGCGCTCGATCCGTCCTCGATCGCCTCGCCCATGGCGGACGACGCCGCGCTCCTCAAGCTGATCGGCTCGCCCGACCTCTGCTCCAAGCGCTGGATCACCGAGCAATATGACTGGCTGATCCTCGGCAATACGATTCAAGGCCCCGGCGGCGACGCCGCGGTCATAAGGCTCGGCGACGGGCCCAAGGGCCTGGCGCTCACCGTCGATTGCACCGAGCGCTATTGCTCAGCCGACCCGCGCGAGGGGGGAAAGCAGGCGGTCGCCGAGGCGTGGCGGAACCTGATCGCCGTCGGCGCCCGCCCGCTGGCGCTCACCGACAACCTCAATTTCGGCAATCCGGAGCGGCCTGAGACGATGGGCCAACTCGTCGGCTGCATCGAGGGGATCGCCGAAGCGGCGCGCGCGCTCGACTTTCCCGTCGTCTCGGGCAACGTGTCGCTCTACAACGAGACGATGGGGGCGAGCATTCCGCCCACCCCCGCGATCGGCGGGGTCGGGCTGGTCGA
>DATNBG010000400.1:0-12491 GCA_035572075.1 Roseiarcus sp.
CGCCGTCGCGACCCTTCCGCAGCTCGTCGCTCAAGCATGTGAAGCCATTGACCGATCTAGGGCTCTATTCGATCACTTTCACCAACGACACGGACGCCGACCACGCCTCGCTCGCGGCGTTCAGGGACTTTCGCGCCGACGCCGAAATCAATCGCTTCTCCTACTTTCTCGAAGTCTTCAATCCCAATGTCGAGCGCGGCGGCCTCAACGCGGAGACGATGCCCGGGTTCGTCAACGACTCGATCATCCGCGCGCTCGCCGGCCTCACCGAAGCCGAGCGGCCGCGCTTTCTCAAGATCGCCTATAACGGGCCGAAAGCCCTGGAAGAGCTGGCCTCGTTCGACCCTGGCCTCGTCGTCGGGGTGCTGGGCGGCGGGGCGGGGACCACCCGGGATTGCTTCGAGCTGCTTCATCAGGCGGAAAAATACGGCGCGCGCGTCGCGCTGTTCGGCCGCAAGATCAACCTTGCCGAATCGCCGCTCGACATCGTGCGCCTCATGCGCGCCGTCGCCAACGGCGATGTGACCCCGCTCGAGGCGGTCAAGGCCTATCACGCGGCGGTCGTGAAGCAGGGCCTGAAGCCCATGCGCGAGATCAAGCTCGACAGCGCGATCACCGAGCCGGCCCTCAAGCAGGCCTGATCGATGAGCGAACGGCGCGGGATATTGTCGGCGGGGACCTGGTGCGTCGATTTCAACAAGACGATCGCCCGCTGGCCGGATGAGGACACGACCAACGAGGTTCTCGCGATCGACCGCCAAAACGGCGGGTCCGGCTCGAACATGGCGATCGACCTCAAGCGCCTCGATCCGGACTTTCCGGTCGAGGGAATGGGGGTCGTCGGCGACGATGATCTTGGCCGCTTTCTCTTTAAGCTATGCGACGCGCATGGCGTCGATCGTGCGGCCCTTCGAGCCCGGCCGGGAGGAGCGACGATGAGCGTCGACGCCTTCAACGTCGAGGAGAGCGGCCGACGCACCCATTTCTATTATCAGGGCGTGGCGGCCGAGATGAATCCGGACGACTTCGATTTCTCGGCGACGCGGGCAAGAATTCTGCATCTCGGATTGCCGGGCGCGCACAAAGCGATGGATGGCCCATGGCGCGGCGAGGCCAACGGCTGGGTCGCGGTGCTGCGAAGGGCGCGCGCCGCGGGCCTCGCCGCCAATCTCGAATTGATGACGACCGGGGCCGAGCGGCTCGCCGAGCTCGGCCGGCCATGCCTGCCGCATCTCGATTGCCTCATCGTCAACGATTACGAGATCGGCGCGCTGGCGGGGCTCAAGACCCGGCGCGCCGACGGCTCGACCGACCCGGGCGCGGTCGCCCGCGCGATCGGCGCGGCGCTCGCGCTCGGCCCCCTGCGCTGGGCGGCGGCCCACTTCCCTCAAGGGGCGGTCGCGGGCGCGCGCGACGGGTCGCGCGTTGCGCTGGGCTCGGTCGCGTTGCCGGCGAGCTTGATCGCCGGCGCCAATGGCGCGGGCGACGCCTTCGCCGCCGGCATGCTCTACGGACTGCATGAGCGATGGCCGATCGCCGAGTGCCTCGAGCTTGGGCATGCCTCCGCCGCGGCGTCGATGCGCGCGGTGTCGACGACGGCGGGCGTCGGAACGGTCGCCGAGTGTCTCAGGCTCGCGAAGCAATGGGGCTTCCGGCCGCTTGACGTGAACGCCTGAGCGGGCTCGAGGCGCGGGCCGGGTTGTCGAGGGGGATCGTCGTCGCGTGCCGGGATTTCCGTATCGCCTCGTTTTCCTGCGCCACGGCGAGACGGCGTACAATGCCGAGAACCGGCTCCAGGGACAGCGCGACACCCCGCTGAACCCGCGCGGGCGCGAGCAGGCGCGCGCGGTCGGGCGGGCGCTTCGAGCGCGGATCAGGCCCGAGATCGAGCGGCTGGAGGCGGCGGAGGCTTTCGTCGCCTCGCCGCTTGAGCGCGCGCGGGAGACGATGGAGATCGCGCGCGAGGCGATGGGTCTCACGCCCGGCCGCTACCGGCTCGATCCGGTCCTGAAGGAGCTGAGCTTCGGCGCCTGGGAAGGCCTGACCTGGCCGGAAATCGCGGCCCGCGATCCTAAAGGCCTGAAGGCGCGCGAAAAGGACAAATGGAATTTCGCCCCGCCCGGCGGCGAGAGTTACGCGATGCTCGCCGAGCGCCTGCGTCCCTGGCTCGGCGGATTGGCGGGAGACGCGTTCGTCGTCTCGCACGGCGGCGTGGCGCGGGCGATGATGACGCTGATCGCCGGCGTCAAGCCCGCCACGGCGATGGACGCGCCGATCACCCAGGGGCGGGCGCTCTCATTCGAGAACGGCGTCTGCCGCTGGCTGGGGTGACGGCGCGATGCCGGGCAGAATCCTCAATCGTCAGCCGGGCGCCCCAACAGCCACCCTCCTCGTGCCTCAAGGCGTCGCGAAGCGGCCTTTCAAAATTCCCGATTCCGCCAAATAAGACCAAATACAACCAAGCAAATCCAAGGATTTTTGCTTGGTTTATTGGGATTGGCTTGGCCGGAACTCGCGCTCTGGTTGAATCGCTGCGCCGCGCGGGATGCCCGCGCCGCCGATGTCGCGGATCGCCAGGCCGATGCGGTTTGCGGCCGGGATGATTATCTAGTCTGCGGGACGCTCGCGGCCCGATCCGGGCGGCGCGCCCATCTGGCAAGGAGGCAGCACCATGGCAGGTTCAACCGAGCGCGCGGTTCTCGCGGGGGGATGTTTCTGGGGCATGCAGGATCTGATCCGCAGCTATCCGGGTGTCGTCTCGACCCGGGTCGGCTACACCGGCGGGGAGGTCCCCAACGCAACTTATCGCAACCACGGCAGTCACGCCGAGGCGATCGAAATCGTTTTCGACCCCGCCAAAATTACCTATCGCAAGCTGCTCGAGTTTTTCTTTCAGATCCACGATCCGACGACAAGAAACCGTCAGGGCAACGATGTCGGGACGAGCTACCGGTCGGCGATCTTCACCACAAGCGACGAGCAGAAGCGGATCGCGCTCGATACGATCGCCGATGTGAACGCCTCAGGCTTATGGCCGGGCAAGGTCGTGACCGAAGTTGCGCCGGCCGGGCCGTTCTGGGAGGCCGAGCCAGAGCATCAGGATTACCTCGAGCGCTACCCGAACGGTTACACCTGCCACTTCCCGCGCGCCAACTGGGTCCTGCCGAAGCGGGCGGCGGCCGCGGAATAGGCGCGCCGGCGGGCGCGGCCGTCCTTCAGGCCGCCGCGGCGAGCCGCGCCTGCCAGATCAGCAGAGCGAAAAGGGCCGCTCCGAGCACGAGGCCGAGCGAGCCGATGATGGTCGGCAGCACGGGGCCTCCGGTCAGGGTGAAGACGAGGCCGATCAGCGTGACCGGCGTGGCGATGACGAAGATCCAGAACTGATAGGGAGCAAGGGGCGACGTCTTCATCGACGGCCATTGCCGGTAGGCCATGCCGAAGATCGCATGGCAGGCGAAGCCGATGAGGTTGATGTGGGCGTGGACCGGCATGAAGGTGAAATTCTCGCTCGCCCCCATCACAATGCCGAGAACCATGCCGAGAACCAGCCACAGCGCGCCGATGGCGACGTAGGTCGTGTCAATTGATCTCATGTGCGCCCCTCGAATCGGCGCCTGCGCCGACGTCCCGGGGAGATAGCACAGCGACTGCGATTTTGCTTGACGAAACCGGCTCCGTTCCCTGTGGATCGCCTGCCGGACGTCTCGAACCTGAGCGGTCGATCGCGGCGATCCAGGGGCGAGGGCTTGCAGCAGCTCCCTGGATCGCAGCGTCTCCGGGTTCTTCACCAGGAGTCCCGTCAAATGGCGAGCGTCCGATCTGGGCGCTCCACAAGGACGCCTAGTATCGATCGTAGGGGTGATAGTGGTGGTGGTGATAGTAGGCGTAGTGGTGGTGGTAATGCCGGTGATTGGTCATCGAGTTGCCGATGGCCGCGCCGCCGACCCCGCCCACGATCGCCCCGACCGGACCGCCGACCGCCGCTCCGCCGACCGCCCCCGCGACCCCTCCGGTCACCGCGCCGGCCGGGTCAGCCAGCGCCGCCGTGGACGAAGCGCAAAGCAGCGCCGCGGCCGCGGCGCCAAGCATCCATCGAGTCATCGCAACCTCCATAGGATTCGGCGGAACCGCCGATGGCGTTCGACGAGCTCCGCCGGGCTCGGTTCAGCAACCGTCCTGAGGCTGAAAGGTTCCTGGCGTTCTCCCGATTTTGCGCAGTGCATCCGGTTTGAGGCGGCCCGATCGCGATTGTCGCCGGCGGACGTTCAAATGCCGCTGACGCCCGCAAATCGGCACGATCTGCCAGGCTGATTTTGTGCGCCGCACCGGCTGGGTTGATTCTTGTGCGCTGCACAGTCTAGAAACCGCCAAACTCAAAGGTGCTGCGTGGGCTCAAAAGACGGCATTCTAGAGCGTGTCGGCGGGATCATGGCCGATACCTTCGATCTCGACGATCTCAAGGTGACGCCGGAGACAACCGCTGGCGACATCGAGGAATGGGATAGCCTCTCCCACGTACGCCTCATTGTCGCCATCGAGCGAGCCTTCAAGATCAAATTTTCCAACGCGGAGATCGAGCGCCTGCGCAACGTTGGCGAGCTCGTCGACGCCATCGCTTCCAAGACGGGTCAAACAGCGTGAGGCTCATCCCGTGATGTCCGACCTTGCGTGGTTGAGGGACCCGCCGCCCGACTTCCGCGCGCGGGTGAATGCGCTCAAGAAGGCGGGCGCGGGCGTCGAGGCCGGTCTTGAACTCCTCCGGCTTGCCTCCTACCGTCTGGACGAGAACCAGCTCGCGAAACTGGCGAGCGTCGCCAGGGCTTTGTCCGGCGAGGCGCCCCAGTTCACCCCGGTCAAGGTCGCGCTCATCGGCGATGGAACCCTGTCACTCGTCGCCCCGGCGATCGAGGGCTCGGGCGTCCGTCACGGCGTGCTGATCGACGTGGTTCTGGGCGGCTACAACGCCGTCGTCCATGAATCCTTCGATGAGACGAGCGCCGTCCACGCCGCCAGGCCCGACCTCGTCGTGCTCGCCACGGATTGCCGCGTCCTCGGCCTCTCCCGCGCGGCCGGTTCGCGCGAGGCGGCGAACGGCCTCGTTGAAGCCGCGTTCACGCGAACGCGCATGATCGTCGAGCGGATGGGGAAGTCGGGGCGCGGGGGCGTGATCGTGCAGACGGTTCCGGCGCCGGCCGACGCGCTGTTCGGCAGCTTCGACCGCGTCGAGGCGACATCGCCCTTCGCGATGACCGAGGCCTTCAACGGCAAGCTTAGGGAATGGGCGCTCGCGGGCGGAATTGCGCTCGCCGACATCGCGCGCCTGGCGGCCTCGATCGGCGCCGAGCGGTGGGACGATCCGCGCCACTGGCATGCCTCGAAGCTTCCCTTCTCCCCGGATTTCACCCCCGCTTACGCCGACGTGATCGCCCGCCTCGTCGGCGCGCTCACGGGCAAGGCGAGGAAGGTTCTGGTCCTCGATCTCGACAATACGCTCTGGGGCGGCGTCATCGGCGATGACGGGCTCGATGGAATCGTGCTCGGGCAAGGGTCCGCGACGGGCGAAGCCTTCCTCGCCATCCAGACCTTCGCCCTCGATCTCAGGCAGCGTGGAATCGTGCTCGCCGTCTGCTCGAAGAACGAGGACGCGACCGCTCGCCAGCCCTTCCGAGAGCATCCGGAAATGGCGCTGAAGGAGGACCATGTCGCGGTGTTCCAGGCGAACTGGACCGACAAGGCCGCGAACCTTCGCCTAATCGCCGAGAAACTGAACCTTGGCCTCGATTCGCTGGTGTTCGTCGACGACAATCCGGCCGAGCGCGAGCAGGTCCGGCGGGAATTGCCGATGGTCGCCGTCCCGGAGCTTCCTGACGATCCAGCCTATTTTCCGCGCTATCTGGCGGCGGCCGGCTATTTCGAGGCCGTCGCCTTCTCGGAGGAGGATCGCGCGCGGGCGGATCTTTATCAGACCAATGCGGAGCGGGCGGAGCTTATGTCGAGCGCGAGCGACATGGACTCCTATCTCCGCTCGCTCGACATGCGTTGCCGCATCGGCCCGGTGTCGAGCGTCAACCGGGCGCGGGTCGCGCAGCTCATCAACAAGTCGAACCAATACAACCTGACCACTCGCCGCTACACCGAGACGCAAGTCGCCGACATGGAGACGAGGCCGGACAAGCTGATGCTCCAGGCGCGGCTCGAGGACCGGTTCGGCGACAATGGGATCATCTCGGTCGTCATCCTCGACAGAAAAGGCCGCGAGTGGGACATCGACACCTGGCTCATGAGTTGCCGGGTGCTGGGCCGTCGGGTCGAGAATGCGATCTTAAAGACGATCGCAGGGTACGCGCGCTCGCATGGCGCGACCGCGCTGACCGGCAGCTACATTCCGTCGGCCAAGAACCAGATGGTCAAGGACCACTACGAGAAGCTCGCCTTCAGGCTGATGGAATCGAGCGAATCGGGCGCGGCGCGGTGGAGACTCGATCTCGGCCAATACGACGAGCCCGAACTGCCGATGCGGATCGAAGCGGAGCTCGCCGAAGTCGAAGGGGTTTGATTTGGCGGATCTCGACGCGCTTCTGCGGGACTATCCGTCGACATTGCGACTGTCTCGATCCGTGGTCGGCGTCTGGCCGGAGCACCAGGCCTTCCTCGCACGCAACTTCGAGGTCCGCTCGCCTGAGCAGATGACGGCGACGGAACTGGCGTCCGCGTCGATCCTGAAGCTGATCGGGGGTGAGGAGGAGCGTTTCGCCTGGCACTATCGCTGGACTTGCGCCCGACTGAACGAAGAAGAGCTTTTTTTCCACCGAAACGGCCGCTACCGCCTGAGCACGTTCGCCGAGGCGCTGGCGGAGGTCTATTCCAACAACGACTACATGACGCGCTACATGGACGGGCTGCTGCTGACGCAATCGCTCTGGTTCAATCATGCCGCCACGTTCGAGATGTTTCTCAACCGGCTGCTGCCGCTCGCGCGGAACGGTGCGCGTTACCTCGAAATCGGGCCCGGCCACGGGCTGATGACCTATTTCGCCGCCAGCGTCCCCGCGATCGACTCGCTCGAGGTCTGGGACGTGAGCTCCGTCTCACTCGAGGAAACGCGCACCGCGCTCGCCGTTCTCGGGGCCACGAAAACCGTAAGCTTTACCGAAGTCGACATCCTCGCGGTCGACGAGGCGCCGGGCAGGTACGACATGGTGGTCATATCGGAGGTGCTCGAACATCTCGAACGGCCCGGGCAGGCCCTGAGCTTTCTCAATTCGGCGCTCAATCCCGGCGGGCTGATCTATGTCAATGTGCCGATCAACAGTCCTTCGCCGGATCACATTTATCTCATCGAGCACCCGGCCGCCGGCCTCGCGCTGATCGAAGCGGCCGGATTCGAGATCGTTTCGCAGGAGCTTTACGCCACCCAAGGCAGGGCGATCGAGAAAGCGCTGCGCGATCGAATCAGCATATCCATGGCCGTCGTCGGCAGAAAGAACTAGAGCAAGCGACGCCGGCGCGCGGCCTTCGCTCAACACTGTCGGGAAGCGGCTCGGTTCATGCTCTTCAATTCCTTTGCCTTCATCTTCGGGTTTCTTCCGCTAACCTTCGTCATCACGTATCTTCTGGGTCGCTGGAAACAGGCGGCGGCGAAGGTCGCGCTGACCCTCATGTCGCTCGGCTTCTACGCGTGGTGGAGGCCGATCCACCTTCCGCTGCTCCTCTTCTCGATCGTCTTCAACTACTACGTGGGCGCCGCGATCCAGCGCGCCGTCGCCGCCAGGCAGGGAGCGCGGGCCAACCTCATTCTAACCTTCGGTCTTGTGGTGGACCTGGGCGTGCTTGGCTGGTTCAAATACGCGAACTTCGTCGCGGACAACGCCAACGCCGTCCTGCACACGCATTTCGCTCTCGCCCATATCGCGCTCCCGCTCGCGATCTCCTTCTTCACTTTCCAAAAAATCGCCTATTTGGTCGACAGCGCGCGAGGCGACGCGTTCGCGATGCGTCCGCTCGACTTTGCGCTCTTCGCCTCCTTCTTCCCGCAGCTGATCGCGGGCCCGATCACCCACTACAAAGAGATCGTTCCCCAGATCAACGGCCCGCTGTTCGGCCGGCTGATCTGGCGTAACGTAATGATCGGCCTCGTGATCTTCGCCATCGGTCTGTTCAAGAAGACGGTGATCGCGGACACGCTATCGTCTTACGCGAATCCCCTGTTCGCCGACGCCGCCCACGGCAGGGCGCTGGATACGGCGTTCAGCTGGCTGGCGGCGATCACTTTCACGCTCCAGCTTTATTTCGATTTCTCGGGCTATTCCGACATGGCGATCGGCCTCGGCCGGATGTTCGGCGTCAAGCTGCCTTTGAACTTTCATTCGCCCCTTCGGGCGCGCAGCATCATCGACTATTGGCGGCGCTGGCACATGACGCTTCAGCGCTTCATCGTCGCCTACATCTATCAGCCCCTCTCGCTGCCGCTCTCCCGCTTCGCGGCCGAACATGACCTCAAGGGCTGGCCGAGCTTTGCGATGGAGATCGCGATCCCGATCTTCATCACCTTCGTGCTGGTCGGCCTATGGCACGGCGCGGGCTGGACTTTCATCGTCTTCGGCGCCATGCACGGCGTGTACCTCTCGGTGAACGAAGCCTGGAATTTGCGACACAAGACCCGAAGCCGAAAACGCCGGAATCAGGGGCTGCCGCCGCTCGTCGAAAAGAGGTTTGAGAAAGCCCTGTACCATCTGATTACCCTCATTGCGATCGGGTACAGCAACGTGATGTTCCGCGCCGCGAGCGTCAAGGATGCGCTGAGCGTCTGGCGGGGTTCGATCGGGCTCAACGGCGCGTACGATCCCAACATGAACCTGCAGCAGGGGGTTGAACTCGGCGTGGTGATTCTTCTCGGCGTGGCGATCGTCGCATTCATGCCCAATACGCAACAGATCATGCGGCGGTTCGCCCCGGCCTACAACGCGGCGGAATGGGTCGATGTTGCGCCCGCTATGCTGCGCTGGACCTGGACTCCGAACTGGGCTGGCCTTTTGTTCGCCGGCGTGACGCTGTTCCTGGGCGTGATGTTCATTCAGCGCGGCCAGGCGGTTTTCCTCTATTTCAATTTCTAAAGAGGCGAGACCGTGCTTCCGCTGCGCGCCCGCCGCAAAACGTTGCTGATCCTCGCGATCGCGTTCCTGACCGCGGTCGCCGCCGCGATGCTGCCTGACGATCCCTATCAGCGGTGGCAGCTGCTCGACGGCACCATCCAGAAGAACGTCCGCTGGATCTACGAGCGCACGAACTTCGATCCGACTCCGATCGACGTGGCGGTCCTCGGCCCCTCCCGCTCGGCGGCGGACGTCGACAGCCGTGAGCTCGAGGCCGCCCTGAGGGGCATGGGAACTCCTGCCCACGTCGTCAATTTCTCGCTCCCCGAGGCGGGGCGCGACATCAATTACGCGGTCGCGCGCGAATTGTTCAAGACGAAGAGCCCGAAGGTCCTGGTCGTCGGGATCATCGAAAAACCGTCCCGTTTCGGGCACCCGGCGTTCAAATATGTCGCGCCGCGCGCGCTCGTCGCCGATCCGGCCTACTTCATCAATCTGAACTATCTCTCCAACCTTATCTATCTGCCCTATCGCCAGATGGAGCTGTGCCTGGCCGATCTGTGGCCTTCGCTGATGGGCTTGACCAAGACCTTCAACCCCGAGACGTACCGGGGCTCGAATGTCGACACGACCGGCGCCCAGTTCTTCCCGACCCGCTCCGGGTCGGTTCCTGCTTCGCACGACGAACTGATGCGGGGCGTCCACAAGCTTGAGCGGGGCATGAGGCCGCCTATCCTGCCCGCCTCTCTCAGGGATGTCGAGTTCGGCGACGAGCGTCATTACATCCGGGAGATCGCGGAGCTTGCCCGCGCCAAGGGGACGCGGCTCGTGTTCCTGGACCTCCCCTTCTACACCGGCCCCGACACCATTCAGGACGAGTCTTTCTACCGGCAGTTCGGCGACGTCATCAACGCTTCATTTCTCGCCAGCCATCCGGAGTGGTACGCCGACTATGCGCATCTGACCGCCCACGGCGCCAGCGTTCTGACCGCCTGGCTCGTTCCCTACATCAAAAAAGAGCTTAGCAAGGCCGAATGATCCTCAAGAACCCGCCGCTGCATCACGTCGGCATCGTGCAGCCCGACGAAGAGACCGCGCTCAGCCTGATGGCGCTGCTCGGCCTCAGCGAAGTGAGCCGCGGCTCGGTCGAGACCTTTCACGCTCTTTGCATCTTCACCGAAGCGGCCGGGCGCTCGCCGATCGAGTTCGTCATTCCGAACGGGGGGCCCCTGGAACGCTTCAACAAGGGCGCGGGGGGACTCCATCATATCGCCTTCGAGGCGCCTGACCTCGTCGCGCTCGCGCAAGATTTCGCCCGCCGCGACATGCCCATGCTCGAACCGAAGCCGGTCAAGGGCGCCGGCCCCTTTCTCTGCAACTTCCTCTTGCCCTCCGCCACTCGGGGAATCATCGTGGAATACGTGCAGATGATCTGAGGCGGGCGATCAAAAAGTCAGGCGCGATCGGGCAGGAATCTTGCCCCTTCGGCGACGGCGAAATCGCGAAAGGCGCGGGCGGTCGGCGAGAGAGCGCGATCGGTGCGATTGATCGCGAACCAGCGGCGCACGATCGGCAGGCCCTCGACGTTGAGGCAGACGAGCCGCCCGTCGGCGACCTCCGCGGCGATGGTGTGGGCGGAGATCAGGGCGATGCCGAGCCCCGCCATCACCGCCTGCTTGATCGTTTCGTTCGAACCCAGCTCCATCCTCATCTGAACCGGCCTGATCGCCGTATCGCCGATGAAGTCGTCGAACAGGGAGCGCGTGCCGGACCCGATCTCACGAAAAAGGAAAGCCTCGCCCGCAAGATCCGCCTTTGTCAGCCCCTTCGCGCCGGCAAGCCGATAGTCCGGGGCGGCGATGAGCACGAAAGGATGTGGGCCAATGGGGAAGGTCTCGACCGGCATGTCGCGCGGCGGGCGCCCGGAAAGAGCCACTTCGATCTCGCCGCCGCGCAACGATTCGACGGTGGCGTCCCGGTTGCCGATCAGGAAGCGCAGGTCGACCTTGGGCCTTGAGGCCACGAAACCGGCGATCAGGCGCGGGGCGAAGTACTTCGCCGTCGACGTCGCGCCGACCGACAGCCGGCCGCCCGCTCCCGCGGCGATCGCATCCATCGCGTCGGCGAAATCGCGCATCGCCCGCCCAACGCCGCGACAGGCCTCGAGCGCCGATTCGCCGGCGGGAGTGAGGCGCATGCCGGTGGGCGCGCGGTCAAACAGCTTCAGCCCCACCGCCTCCTCGAGGCCCTTGACGCGCGCGGTCAGCGCCGCCGGGGTCATGTTCAGCGCCGCAGCCGCCTGAACGAGCGAGCCCGCCTGCGCAATCGCCTGGAGCGTCTCGATGTGACGGAATGACACGTTCCGCATGGCTGAGGGCATTAAGGAAAATTGAATGCTTCGCCAAAGTTAAATCAGTTTTCTTGTGCGCGCAAAGATTCCTATGGTTCAAGGCGCTCGCCCCAAAGGGGCAGCCATGAAAAGCGGGAGGCGCTCGTGCCGGACCTGGCCGTGGCGGACGCGGAACTCGACGCGTTCCTGGACGTTAATATCCGCCCATCGCTGGCGCGGGTCTTGCGCGCGCTCGCGAACGCGTCGCTCGCCGTCGCCTACCGGATTCGCCGCGGCGCCATCGCCGGGGCCATGGACGCCGACGTCGGCCCCGCTCACGACGGCGTCGCGCAGAAGGCGCTCGATGTCTTCGCCGACGAAGCTCTTGCCAACTGGCTGAAGCGCGCGGGCGTCCGCGCGGTTCTCTCAGAAGAGCGGCAGGACCCGGTCGTCCTCGACCCGGACGGGGCTTTGCTGGTCGCGATCGATCCGCTGGACGGCTCGAACAATATCGACGCCAACGGCTCGATCGGCACGTTCTTCGCCGTGCTCGACGCGCCCGCCGGTCCTTTCAAGCCGTCGCATTTTCTGCAGCCGGGGAGCAATCAGCGAGCGGCCGGATTCGCGCTCTACGGCCCGCATGTCGATTTTGTCTTTACCTGCGGCGACGGAGTTCACATGGCCGCGCTCGATCCGGACGCCAACCGGTTCCGCATGACGCGGATCGGGGCGCGCATTCCCGCGGGAACCCGCGAATTCGCGATCAACGCGTCGAACTCCCGTCACTGGCCGGCGCCGGTTCGCGCCTATGTCGAAGACTGCCTCGAAGGCGAGGAAGGCCCGCGCGGGCGCAACTTCAACATGCGCTGGACCGGCGCGGCGGCAGCCGAAGTCTACCGGATCCTCGTGCGCGGCGGCGTCTATCTTTACCCGGAAGACTCGCGTCCGGGCTATGAGCGCGGGCGCCTGCGGCTCCTCTATGAGGCCAACCCGATCGCCTTCCTGATCGAGCAGGCCGGAGGCGCGGCGATCGACGGCTTTCACCGCATCCTGGACCTGGCGCCGGCCTC
>DATNBG010000401.1:0-4476 GCA_035572075.1 Roseiarcus sp.
CTCAGCGTCACATAGGCGAGCGCCAGGGCCGATTGCGCGGCGAGCGCCGCGTTGGCGAGCGTGGCCGCGCTCAGTTCCGCGCCGGCCTGCTGGGCCTCGATCTCGCGCCGGATCTGGCCCCACACGTCGAGCGTCCATGTCCCGGAGGCCTCGGCCGTCACGTTTGTATGCGAGGGCGAAGCGCGCGTCGCCGAGCCGGCGCCGTTGATGGTGGGGAACAGCCCCGAGCGGGCCTCGTTGATGAGCGCGAGCGCCTCCCGATAATTGGCTTCGTCCGCCTTGATGGTCTGGTTGGACACCACAACGACCCGCATGAGCCGGTCGAGCTCCGGATCGTGAAATACGGACCACCACGCGCCTTTCGGCTCGTTGGCGCGCGGCGTGGCCGCCTTCCAGCCCTTGATCTCCTTGAACTCAGGCGACACGATTGCCGCCGGCCTCACGAAGTTCGGACCGACGGGCGCGCACGCCGAAAGGGCAACGCAACCGAGAAACGGCGCGGCGCGGGCGACGAAAAGCCTGAGCCCGCGTCCGTTCGCCGCCGCGGCGCCGGCTCTGTCGTGACCGCGTAGGCTTATGGCGAAGCTCCCCCTCCCGGCCGGGCTTCATCGGCCCCGACGCCTTCCCGGCTGCTCTTTAGGCGCCATCCGGCTCGGCGGCGCAAGCCCTGGGGCGAGCGATCACGAACTCGTGTCGAAGGGCTTCAGACCCGCGCGGGCAAATCAAGGAGCGCGGCGCGCGCGCTCAGGTTCGCGCGCCGACGATCGCCCGCCAGAAGCCGCTGTAAGCCAGCTCGAAGCCAACGATCTGATAGTCGAGATCGATCGCGTCCATCACCTCGTAGGCGGAGTTGTTGCAGATCGAGAAAATGATGAGTCCGTCCTTCGACACGTGGCGGCGGGCCTGGCGCAGGTAGGATTCGGTGATCCTCCCGTGCGGATCGCAGAGGCTGTACCGCTCGATATCGTTCTCCGGATTCTTGTCGACCAGCGGCGTATTGAAGACGATGAGGTCGAAATCCCTCTCGTCGATGTTCTCGAACAGGTCCGACTGAAAGGCCGTCACGTCCACGTTGTTGAGCTTGGCGTTGGCGACCGTCGCTTCGACGGCGATCGGCGAAATATCGGTCGCGACCGTTCTCGACGCCCAGTTGGCCGCCATGTAGAGCGAGATGATGCCGCAGCCGGCGCCGATTTCGAGCGTCTTGGCGATCAGGTTCTGGTTCATCGCCTTGATGTTGCGGATAAAGAACTCCGAGCTCGAGTCCGGCAGCGGATGGTAGACGCCGGCCGGAACGTCGACCACCAGGCCGTCGGCGCAGATCCGTTCCGGGACCGCCTGACGGCGGACCAGGGCTTCATGCGCGGCGGCGATGTCGAACTTCGCGGTGCTGACGAGATTGGAAAGCCCAAGCTTGCGGAGAACAGAGACCCGCGGCGGCGCGATCCGGCGCTCGACATTGAGATATCCGATATTCATATAACCTCGCCTTCTTGTTGTCGGCGCAGAAATCTTGTCGACGCAGTTGTTGCGTCCAGCGGGGCCGGACGCAAAACCGCTCCCGCCGTCTCAAGTCACACGGTTAACGATCTCGTTTGGTTCAGCTTTCCCGCCCGCGCTCGCTATCGTGCCAGTCGCGCAACAACCAATGCGACAGCGCGGTCAGCAGCAAGTGAATTGTGATGCCCGCGACCGAAATCAAGAGCAGGGCGGCGAACATTCGCGGAATATTCAGCCGAAATCCAGATTCAACAATGCGGTACGCAAGCCCCGAGCCCTGGCCCGCCGACCCCGCCGCGATCTCGGCGACGATCGCGCCGATCAGGGCGAGCCCGCCGCTGATCCTAAGCCCAGCCAGAAAATAGGGCAGAGCCGACGGCAGCCTGAGAAGCATGAACTGCTGGATGCGCGAGGCGCGATACATCTGGAACAGGTCGACCAGGTTGTGATCGGCCGAGGACAACCCGAGCGTCGTGTTTGCCAGGAGGGGAAAGAACGCCACCAGAAACGCGCACACCAGGACCGCCACATTCGGCGAGAGATAGATCAGGAGCAGCGGGGCGATGGCGACGATCGGCGTCACCTGCATCGCGACAGCGAACGGATAGAAGGCGCGCTCGACCAGCCGTGACTGGGCGAAAATGATGGCCAGCGCCACGCTGCCGATGACAGCGACCCCGAGCGCCTTGAGCGTGATCGACAGCGTCACCCACAGCGACGCCGACAGCGTCGGCCAGTCGGTGATGAGGGTCGCGATGATGAGACTCGGCGCGGGCAAAAGATAGGACGGGACGGCGAAATACCGAACGAGCCCCTCCCACGCGAGCAGCCCCATGCCCAACGTGATGGCCGGCACCGCATAGCCGACAAAGTCGTCTTTGCTCACGGCGCCTCGGCTTCGAGCATTTTCGGCGGCCGATCGCCCATCGCGACATGGAGCGCTTCCGACGTCTGAACGCAGGTGTCGGCGTAGGCCTTGCAGAGCCGGAACCCCTCCTGGCGCGAGGCGGTCGGCGATTCGACGGTGATTTCTGCAACCGCGCGTCCCGGCCGCGCAGCCATCACCACGATCCGGTCCGAAAGATAGACGCTCTCGAACACCGAATGAGTCACGAACACGACCGTCGCTCCGAGCGACGACCGGAGCGCCGCCAGATCGTCATTGAGCTTGAGACGGGTGATCTCGTCGAGGGCGGCGAACGGCTCGTCCATCAGGAGGACCGTCGGGCGCGTCACCAGGGCGCGGGCGATCGACACCCGCATCTTCATGCCGCCGGACAGCTGACGCGGATAGGCCTTGGCGAAACCGGCAAGACTCACCTGCTCCAGCGCCTCTTCAATACGCGGGCGGGCCTTTTCCTTCGATACGCCGGCGAGGCGCAACGGCAACCAGACATTGGTGAACACGTCGGACCACGGCGTCAGCGTCGGCTCCTGAAACACAAAACCGAGTTCCGGGCGCTTCGTGCGCCAAGTAATCTCGCCCCGCGTGGGCGCGGTGAGACCCGCCAGCAACCTCAAGACCGTCGACTTGCCGCAACCCGAGGGCCCCAGCAAGGAGAGAAACTCGCCCGCCCGAACGTCGAGATCGAGACCCGCGAGAGCGGTGACCTGATTGGCGAAGACCTTGTGCACCCCCCGGAGCGTAACCAGCGGCGCCGCGGCCAAGGGGACCGCCGTCTCATCCGTCCTCAGCGTCGCCATCGTGTTCATCGTACGAACCCGTCGTCTCTTCGCCGTAGCGCTTCAGGTCGGCGGCCCTGTCCCCTCAGAAAGCAAGTTACGGGCCGGGCATAAACCGCGCCTTTCGAAATGACCCCAGCTCTGGCCTTCGCCGTTCGCATCCGGTCCCTCCCGAGGTCTTTGTCTCGCGCCCGGCCGCTCAATGCTCTTGAATCACGAACATTATAGACCTCGCTTTTCCGGGTCAAACATCAGGTAATGTCAGCACAAGCCGAGTACAAGTTCCGACTATTTGTTGCATTGCGGCACCGAGGGCCGGAGGACGATCGCCGTTCTTGACGCTGGGCGGCGCGGCGTGCCATTCGCCTCGGGCTCGACCGCGTGACGCTGGAACACGCCAAAGCAACGCTCCAATCGAACGCCGCCGCGGCTCATTTCGTTCCTTCGCTGGAGGTCCTGCCCATGGCCAAGGACTACGTCGCCGCCAATCTCGAAGCGCCGCGGCTCGATCATCTGTTTCCGAACATGATCGAAGCGGACAAAAGCGCTTCGACCTGGCCCTATTTCCGCAAGGAGATCGACCATCCGTTTCGTGTCGACAGGCGCAATCCGACAGTCGGGTTCATCAATCGCGACGAAGCCTCGCTCCTCTATTCCAACGCACGCGCGTTCAAAGGCCGGAGTGGGATCGAGATCGGCGCGTGGCGCGGCTGGTCGACCGCGTATCTGATCGCCGCGGGGATTGCGCCGCTCCATGTCATCGAGCCCCTGCTCAAGGACGCGGATTGGCGCCGCGAATTCGAAGAGGCGATCCGCGGCGCCGGCGGGGGCTCGACGACGATTCTCGTCCCCGAGACGAGCCCTCAGGCGGTCGTCCGCCTCGGCAAGGCGGGCGCACGATGGTCATTCGCGTTCATCGACGGCGACCACGACGGCGACGCCCCGACAAGGGACGCGCTCGCCTGCGAGCCCTATCTTGAGGACACCGCCATGGTCGTCTTTCACGACCTGGTGTCGCCGCATGTCGCGGCGGCCCTTCGCGCGCTTGGCGCGAAAGACTGGAACGTGATGGCGTACCAGACGGCGCAGATGATGGGCGTGGCGTGGCGGGGGATGGTCGCGCCGGTGGCGCACAAGCCCGACCCGACGCAACCGTGGAGCGTGCCGGATCACCTCAAGGGGATCGAAATCGCGGGCGGGCGACCGGCTGAGAGCGTCCGCCCGGGGTGAGCGCCGAGCAGAGGAGAAAACGATGCGACAATGCGCTTTCACAACCGCGCTTGTTTCTGCCGC
>DATNBG010000402.1:0-2291 GCA_035572075.1 Roseiarcus sp.
GCGGTCCTCCTGGCGGTCCTCCTGGCGGTCCTCCTGGCGGTCCTCCCGGCGGCAGTTGCTTCCTAAGGGGAACCAACATTCGCACCGCCGAGGGCGAGCGCAAGATCGAAGATCTGGCGATTGGCGATTTGCTGCCGACAATGTCCGGCGCGCCACGGCCTGTCCAATGGATCGGACGCTATTCGTTCAAGAAGAGCGATCCGTCCAAGGCCTGGGCAAAGGAGGCCCTGCCGGTTCGCATCGCCCGCTCCGCTCTCGCTCCGAATGTCCCGCATGCCGACCTCTACCTGACGGCGCTCCACGGCGTGCTCATCGACGGGGTGCTGGTTCCGGCGGAGGCGCTGATCAATAGCGCGACCATCACCCGCCATGAGCCCGAGGGCGACGAAATGGAGTTCTTCCACATCAAGCTCGAGAGCCACGATGTGATTTACGCCGAAGGCGCTCCAGTCGAGACACTGCTCCATGTCGATGAGTCCTTCGTCAATTTCGCCGAGTACCTCCGTCAATATGGAGCGCCGGCGGACGAGGCTCGCTGCGCCCCCTATGTCCATGTTCAGGGCGGGCGCGCCGAGCTGATGTCGAGGCTGCGCAGCGCCTTCTCGCCCTGGATCGATCTTCGGGATCGGGCCGACGTGGTTCGCGACCGGCTGGAGGAAGTCGGAATCGCCTCCCTATAACCGGGACAAGAGCTGAAACGCTCCGGGCCGCCTTCGGGCGGCCCTTTCGTTTTTGCCGCCGGCGCGGGATCGGCGCATTGCCGGGCGCCAAGGGCTGATTTACTGTGCGCGCCGGCGCAAGCAGGCTTCTCGCCGAAGTCTTCGCGCCTTCATCAGAACGAGAAGAGCTCATGATTGCTTCCTCGCCCGCCGCCGCGCCGTCCGGGTTTTTCCGGCGCGATGACGACCATGGCGTCCTCACCCTGACCTTGAACGCGCCGCGCAACCTCAATGCCTTGAGCCTCGCCATGATCGAGGCGCTGATCGCCGGGTTCGACGCGATCGCCCATGACAATGGCGCGCGCGTCGTCGTGCTGGCGGGCGCGGGGTCGGCGCTCAGCGCCGGCCATGACTTGAGAGAGATGCAGGCGCACCGCAACGACCGCGACCGGGGCCGCGGCTATTACGTCGAACTGTTCGATCGCTGCTCGGCCCTGATGCAGGCGATCGTCAAGCTGCCGAAGCCGGTGATCGCGGCGGTCGAGGGCGTCGCCACCGCGGCCGGCTGCCAGCTGGTCGCGGCTTGCGATCTGGCGATCGCGGGGGAAGGGGCCCGCTTCGGCCTGTCGGGGGTGAACTTTGGCCTCTTCTGCTCGACGCCGCTGGTGGCGGTCGGCCGCGTCGTCTCCCGGAAGCGGGCGTTGGAAATGGCGATGACCGGCCGGCTCTACAGCGCCGCGGAAGCCGAGCGCTTCGGCCTCGTCAACCACGTCGTTCCCGAGGGAAAGGCGCTCGAGGAAGCGCAGGGGTTGGCCAGGACAATCGCGCAGCATTCGGGCCCGACCCTGGCGATCGGCAAGCGCGCCTTCTACGCCCAGATCGAAAAGCCGCTCGACGAGGCCTATGCGGTCGCCTCGCTTGCGATGGTCGACAATCTCGCCGAAGCCGATTCGGTCGAGGGCCTGGGCGCGTTCCTGGAAAAGCGCAAGCCCGCCTGGGGGGCGTGAGGAGGCGCCATTGGCGAGTCCGTTTCCAGCCTTTTCAATCGGTTGCGGCGCCAATTTCGACTCTCGGCCCCTCGACCCTCTCGCCCGGAGCGGCGGCGATCGGCCCGTCCGGAAGAACGAAACCGGCGGTTTCGCGCGAAATCGGAGATTTCCGGAAGTCTTTGTTTTCAATGGGTTGACCAGCATTTTGTTTCGCAACCTTTTCGGACTCCTCGAATGTCTTCACCCGGGCGCTCCTTTCCTGCTGGGGCAAGGCCGGAAAGGATCGCGTCGGCCGCAGCGCCGCCATTGAAGACTGATATTTCGAATTATTGCAAGACGTTTCCGGATTTGTCAACGATTGTTTCCCGCAGCCGCAATCCATTGGAAAGAATCATACTCTTTAACAATGGCTTGACCTGATCTCTGGATCTATTGGTTTCGCGGCATTCTTAGCGAAGAATCGGGTCCCGTTCCTTCGCGCGCCGCGCTCTGGGGCGAGGGACACGCTCCGAAGGATCGGCGGGCCAACAAGAACGGCCGGCCGAGAGGCCTTGTGAACCCCAATTTTGTGGAGGAAGGGAGGCGCGCGAATGCCTTGCGCCCGGAGTCGAAACGGCGGTTAAATTCAATCGGGTTTCGCAAA
>DATNBG010000403.1:0-17599 GCA_035572075.1 Roseiarcus sp.
GCTCGTGAAGACAGCCTCGGCGACATGGGCGGCAAGCGCGTCGACGGCGCCGCTGGAACCGCGCGCGATCGCCTCGGCGGCGGCAAGCGAGGCGGCGTCAGCGGCGAGTTGAACGCGGGTCCTGAACCGCGACACGCTGGCATAGTCGGCGGAAACCGCGAGCGCGAGCAGGAGCAGCGGCGCGGCCGCAGCGCAGGCGACCGCCGCGCCGCCCCCTTCGCGATGCGGGCAGCGGAACGGCCGCGAGAACCGGCTGACGGCGGACGTCCGACCGGACATCGTCTCTCTCCTAAAGCCAAGCCCCGTCAGCGGCGCGGCACCGGCGCCGCTCAACCGTGAGCGAGCCCGCTTCATTGGCCTGGAGTGTAGGATTGGAGATTATCGAATTGATTGAGGAAGATGGTAAAGTTCAACATCGGAAAAAAGCGCAATTGGTCTTGGCCGTTTGGCGCTGTGTCGCGCGGCAGCGCCGAAGGCCGCCGGACGGGCGGCGGCGCCGCGACCGTAAAGGGAGGGGGCCCGCGCCGCCCTGGTCTATGATACGTATTATATTTGTATTGATTGTTGTCTTCCAGTTCAATAGAGTGACTCAGTTTATTAGCCGTCATTGGAACTGTATAACCACACGAGGACTTGCGGATGACCATTGACTGGGCGCATTTCACGCCGGTTTCGGCCTTCGCCGGCGGCCTTCTCATCGGGCTGGCGGCGGCGTGGCGCAGCTTGGTCGATGGCCGCGTTCTCGGAGCGTCGGGGGTGCTCGGCGGCCTCGTTCCGCCGCGCGAGCGCGACTGGGGCTGGCGCGCCGCGCTTCTGGCGGGTCTTGTCGCCGCGCCCCTCATTGCGAGACCCCTCCTCCATGTGTCGGCGCCCATGATCGAGGCCAACGCCGCCATCCTCGTCGCCGCGGGCTTGCTGGTCGGGTTTGGGACCCGGCTCGGCGCCGGCTGCACCAGCGGTCACGGCGTCTGCGGCCTCGCGCGGCTCTCGCCCCGCTCGCTCGCGGCGACGCTTGCGTTCATGGCGTCCGGTTTTCTCACCGTGTTCGTTGTCCGCCATGTCTTCGGTTAGGGCCTCGTGATGAAGCGCCTCTCTCCCTTCCTGGTCGGGCTCCTGTTCGGAACGGGCCTTCTCCTCTCCGGCATGACCAATCCGCCCAAGATTCTCGCCTTCCTCGATCTTGCAGGCGCCTGGGATCCCTCTCTCGCCTTCGTCATGGGCGGAGCGCTTCTCGTCGCCTTTGCCGGCTTCCGGCTCGCGGCCGGACGGAGGACGAGTCTCTCCGGCGAGCCGTTCCGTTTGCCGCGCGCGAGCGCGATCGACGCGCGCCTTATCCTGGGCTCGCTCATCTTCGGGGCTGGCTGGGGTCTCGTTGGCTTGTGTCCGGGGCCGGCGATCGCCGACCTCGGCTTCCTCGACGCGCGCGCCGCCCTGTTCGTCGTGGCGATGATCGCCGGGATGGCGCTCTGCCGCGGGCTTGCGAGCCTGCCCGCGCCGGCGCCGTTGGCGGAGGCTTCGCTCGACGGTTGATCGCCGAGTTCAGCGCTTCATAATGCGACGAAGCGCGTTCCTTAAGGCGCTGGCCAACCCCCCATGCTGACGACCGACTGGAACCCGATTCTCTACTCGAAATTCGAGGCCGAGCGGATGCGCGCGGCGCGCGATCTCCTGGCGCGGGTTCCGCTCGCCTCGGCGCGCGCCGCCTACGATCTGGGCTGCGGGCATGGCGCGAGCGCCGAATTGCTGCTCGACCGCTTTCCGGACGCGCGAATCGTCGGCCTCGACACCTCCGATGCGATGCTTGCCCACGCGCGCGTGCGGGCGCCGCGGGCGGAATTCGTCAAGCAGGACATTGCCGATTGGGCGCCCGAGGATCGGCCGGACCTCATCTTCGCCAACGCCGCGCTGCAATTCCTGCCCGATCACGACCGGCTGTTCCCGCGCCTGATGTCGTATCTTAAGCCGGGCGGGGCGCTCGCGGCGCAGATCCCGAGCACGGCGCGCGAAGCCTCGCATGCGCTGATGCGCATGGCGGCCGCCGAGGGGCCGTGGTCGTCGCGCTTGGTGCCGGTCGCCAAGACCCAGCCGCTCATCGCCGACTACGACGAATATTACGATTGGCTCAGGCCCTCGGCTTCGCAAATCGATATCTGGATGACGACCTATGTTCATCCCCTCGATGGGCCCCAGAGCATCGCCGACTGGCTCGCCGGCTCGACCCTGCAGCCGTTCCTCGAGCGGCTCGCCGACGAGGAGCGCTGCGAGTTTCTCGCCAGATACCGCAACGGTCTCAAGGACGCCTATCCGGTTCAGCCGGACGGGCGGATCCTGTTCGCCTACCCGCGGCTGTTCATCGTCGCGGTCAAGGCCTGAGCGGCGCGAGGCGCGCGCTTACGGGCCGGTGACGACGGCCAATCTGGCGCGAGTCGTTAGCCTTGATCGCCTGTAGCCGTTTGGCTACAATGAGCCCGCATGAACGCGCTGCTCCGGTCGTCGAAGTTCGAGGCGTGGTTTGACGGCCTCACCGACCGGCGGGCGAAGCAGGTGGTCCTGGCGCGCCTGACGCGCATCGAGCAGGGGAACTTCGGCGACGTGAAGCCGGTCGGTGAAGGCGTCTCCGAGCTCAGGATCGACGTCGGGCCGGGCTACCGGGTCTATTTCGTCCGCCGCGGGCTCGCCGTCTATCTCCTGCTTATGGGCGGCGACAAGGGTTCGCAGAGGCGGGACATCGAAGCGGCGAAGGCGATGGCGCGGGCGTTGAAGGAGGAGAGCGGCGATGGCGGTTGAGTTCGAACCGTTCGACATTTCGGAGCATCTCGACAGCGAGGAGATGATCGCCGGGTATTTGAGCGCGGCGGCGGAGGACGAGGATCCCAATGTGCTATTGGGCGCGCTCCTGCACGCGGCCAAGGCGCAAGGCATGATGCAGGTGGCGAGGGCCGCGGGGCTCAATCGGGAGAGCCTGTACAAGGCGCTGAAGCCGGGCGCCCATCCGCGGTTCGAGACGGTGCAAGCGGTGCTGCGGGCGCTGGGCGTAAAACTCGCGATGACTCCCGGGTCGAACCCGGGGGCGGGTGCTGGCGACGCGCGCGCTGAACATCCTCTTGCGGAACTGGCCCGCCTGGTCGAATTCTCGCACCTGGGCATCTCAGATGGCGAGGGCGGCCGACGCGGCGCGGGCGCAAAGAAGGCCGGAAAGATCACGAAAGCGGTCAGCGCTCTTGAGCGCGTCTCGATCGAGGCGCTCAGGCCCATCGTTGAGCCGGGGGCCGTGCGAGGCCACGGCCAAACGGGAAAGGCTGCGAAGACCGCCGCACACGCGAAATCCGCTGGCAAGACGAGAACGGCGGCGCGGCTAAAGGAGCGCGCCTCTAGCGGCGAAACGCGGGCGCATCGGCGGTGAGCGTCACGCCGGAGCGCCGCTTCTGTCGGCTCGCGGAAACCGGATGGATGCAAAAGACCATGTTGCAAACGTTCTCAAGGCTCCGGGCATCTGCGCGGGCAATCGAAATGGCTGATGCGCTCTCACGTCGCGTGGCGATTCGGCCAGCAGCCGGAGGCGTTCGACGCCATTAACTTCAAAGTTTATCCATATCGGAGAGACGCGCTTCACTACCCCTACGTAAAGCTCGATTTTCGGCGGCCGGATTAACCCCTCGAACGCCATCGCGCGCTAGGCTTCATCCATCGGACCGGGTTTTCCATCAGCCGCATGATGAGCGGCGGGGATGCCGCATGATGAGCGGCGAGGATGACGCGAATGGCTGACTGCGGCGCATTGTTGAACGGAATCGCCGCTTGCGGCGCCAAGCCCCGCTTCGAGACCTCCGAGGCCGACTTCAGCGCGGCGCTGTTGCGCGAGCAGTACCGCTCGCTGGCCCGGCTTGGCCCCTATGTCCATGGGGTGGTCATTCTCGCGGCGGTCGCGCTGTTCGTCCAGTCCACGCCGGCCGGTTCGTTCCTTGACGGGGTCCTTCTCCCCGCCGCGCTCATCGCCGTCTCCATTCTTCGCCTCGTGTCCTGGTTTCAGGCGCGGGCCGGGGTGGAGCTGGAGACGCTCGACGTCGTGAAGCGCAAAGTCCGCGCGGCAAGCCTTCTCGGGCCGGCGCTGGCCTTGGCGTTCGCCCTGGTGGCGGCAATCTCGACATGGCCGGACAGCGTTGGCGAATTCGCCGCGACGCTCGTCAGTGTCTGGGTCGCCGCCGCGGTCTGCGCGATCTGTCTCAACGTCGTGGCGCGCGAGGCGAGCGTCATCGTGGTCGCCGCGACCGCGCCGATCATCGTCGCATTGCTGGCGCGCGGGGCCGAGCTGACGCTTGGCCTCGCGGCGCTGATCGCGGTCGCCGCCGCCCTGGTCATCCGCATGCTCGCCGAGAACTTTCGCATGTTCGTGGAGATCGTCCGGTCGCGGTTCGTGATCGCCGAACAGCAGCGCCTGGCCGAAGAGGCGCGCGCCGCGGCGATCGCCATCGCGCTCACCGACGATCTGACCGGGCTGCCCAACCGGCGCTGCTTCCAGAGCCTGCTCGCCGACAAGATCGAGACCGGAAGGGAGAGCGGCGAACCGTTTGCGCTGGGACTGATCGACCTCGACGGCTTCAAGCCTGTCAACGACGCTCATGGGCATCCGGTCGGAGACGAAGTCCTCAAGCAGGTCGCCGGCCGGCTCGCCAGGGCGATGGACGGACGCGGATCGGCCGTCAGGACGGGCGGCGACGAGTTCGCCATCCTCTGCGATCGCGTCGGCGCGTACGGCGAGGCGATTGCGCTTGGAGAGGAAATTAAGGCGATACTCGCCGCGCCCTTCGCTGTTCGGTCGCTCCGCATTCGCTTGAGTTGCGCCTGCGGCTTTGCGCTCTTTCCTTCGTCCGCCGCCGGCCCGAGCGACTTGGTGCGTCTGGCCGACGCCGCGCTCTATCGCGCCAAGGCGAGCGGCTGCGGAGCGGCGGTGGCCGAAAGCGCCGGCGCCGGGGGCGCGGCGCCCGAGGAGGTCCTTCGTCACGCGGGCGGAGAAGCGGACGCCCCCTTTCCCCCGGTCGCCGGCTTGACGGCGAGCCGGATCGGCGGCCGTAAACCGTTTGCGCGATTGAACGGCGCCCCGCTGGGGCCGGCCGCTCCGCCGGCGTTCATTCCGGCGCCCGAGCCGATCGTCGCCCTCGAACAAGCCTCGCGCGACCCGCTCCGCCGGTCGGCGATGATCGGCGCGCGATAGCCAGGATCGGTTTCGGCGCGCTCGGACCTGCCGCGGTCGCGGTTGGCCCGCGGCAGGGATAGGCGTACACTTCGTCGCGCGACTTCCCGGCCTTCATTAAGGACCGATGTCTCAACCGCAAAGGGAGGGACGCATGGCGAGCGGCATCCATCATGTAACCAGCATTGCGGGCTCGGCGCGCCGGAACCTCGATTTCTATACCCACACGCTCGGCCTGCGCCTCGTCAAGAAGACGGTCAATTTCGACGATCCAGGCTCCTATCACTTCTACTACGGCGACGCGGCCGGCCATCCAGGCACGATCCTGACCTTCTTCCCCTGGGAGGGCGCCTCGCCCGGGAGGCCTGGGGTCGGGGCGGTGCAGGAGACCGTGTTCTCTGTTCCGGAAGGCTCGATCGGCTACTGGACGCAGCGCCTGATCGAGAAGGGCGTCGCCCACGATCAGCCCATGAGGCGCTTCGGCGAAACGGCGCTCGCGTTCAAGGACCCGGACGGGACCAGGCTCGCGCTGACCGGGGTGAGGAGCCTCGAGGCCAAGCCGGCATGGAGCGCGGGCGGCGTGCCCGCCGAGCACGCCATTCGCGGCTTCCACAGCGTGAGCCTCCTGCTGGCTCAAGCCGGCCCGACCGCCGCCGTTCTGACCGATGTCTTCGGGTTCGTCGCGACGGGCGCCGAGGACTCGACGCAACGCTATTTGGCGCCGGGCGTGGAGCTCGGCGGCATCGTCGATCTGAGGACGGCGGGCGAGTTCCTCACGGCGCGCCAGGGCGCGGGCTCGGTTCACCACATCGCGTTCCGCGCGGCCGACGATGCGGCGCAGGCGGCGATGGCGCAGAAGCTCGTGCAGGACCATCATCTGCGCCCGACCGAGCAGAAGGACCGCAACTACTTCCGCTCGATCTATTTCCGCGAGCCCGGCCGGGTGCTGTTCGAAATCGCAACCGACCCGCCCGGCTTCGCGATCGACGAAGCGCCCGATTCGCTCGGGGCGGCGCTCAAGCTGCCGCCGTTCCTCGAAAGCCGCCGCGCGGCGATTGAAGCCGCGCTGCCGGAGCTCGAGTAGGCGGGAGCCTTGCAATTCCCGCTCGGCGGACGCGCATGACTGCGACCGATCTCTCCTATGTTCATCGCTTCGAGCCCGGCGCCGACCCGAGCCTGCCGCCGGTTCTCCTGCTCCACGGCACGGGCGGCGACGAGTCCGACCTCATCCCGCTTGGCCGAGAGGTCGCGCCGGGGGCGGCGCTCATCTCTCCTCGCGGGAACGTGGTCGAAGGCGGTATGCCCCGCTTCTTCCGGCGCTTCCGCGAGGGTCTGTTCGACGAGGACGATGTCCGCCGGCGGGCGGGCGAACTCGCCCGTTTCGTCGCCGAGGCGCGCCGCGCCTACGGCCTCGCTCAACCCTTCGCATTGGGCTATTCGAACGGCGCGAACATCGCCGCGGCGGTGCTGCTCATGCATCCGGCGACGCTCAAGGGCGCGATCCTCATGCGCGCCATGGCGCCGTTGGCCGAGCCGCCGCGTCCCGACCTTGCCGGCATTCCCGTGCTGATCCTGTCGGGATTGCACGATCCCATCGTTCCGCGCGCAAGCGCCGAGAAGCTCAAGGCGGCGCTCGCCGCGGCCGGGGCGCGCGTCGAACGCGACGAACTGCCCGCGAGCCATGGGCTCACGCAGGCCGACGTGACGCGCGCCAGGGCGTTCTATGCGCGGGAAGCGGCGCACGCGCTCGGCGCCTGAGCAGGCTTAACTTCTACAGCGCCTTGGCGACGAAGGCGACGATCTCGGTCATGACGGTCGAAGCCGCCTGATCCATCGCCGCCGCCACGTCGGAAGCGCCGGTGGAGGCGACCGGCGTCCGAAGGGTGAAAATCTGGTCCGCCACGATCCGCCCGCTCCCCAGCGAGACGATCCACGCGGCGACGTCGACATGGACTTCCTTCGCTTCCGCGTCGAGTTCGAAGGCGCGGATGTCGAGATCGACTTCGTAATTGGCGTTCGCCGCGGGCCCATCGATGAAGCGGGCGAGCCCCGCGTTCTGGAAGCTCTGCGCGAGCCGGGCGCGGAACAGCGCCGGCAGCGGCTGCGGCCAGCGGGCGCCGGCGAGAGTGGCGAGCGATTGCCCTTCGCGAACGAGGATGTGGTCGCTGTCGAGGTCGGCCGTCGCGGTCGGCTGGCCGACGCGAAACTGGGCTCTGACCGCGCGGACCGGCGGCGGCCTCGCGGCGGAAAGGTCGTACATGTTCGGAGGCGGCCCGCCCGCGCAGCCGATCAGCGCGAACGCAAGCGCGCCCGCGACGGCGAGCTTCGATCGACCCTGGAATCCGCCCCCCCTTCGCCCCATTACTGCCCGCCGCGATATTCTGGCAGCGAGGGCCTCGACCCGAAGATGACCTGGCTTGGATTCCGTCCCAGCGACCGCACCACCCGGTCGATGTCTTCCACCGTCCGCCTCCCTGTGATGGCGAGCGCCTCGTATTCGCGCAGGCCCGTATTGGTGAAGCGGCTAAGGCCGCTCGCGATGTCCTTGACCCGCGAGTCGACGTCGTCGGCGAGTTTCTTGACCGAGAGCGCCGCCTCGCTGATGCGGTCGACCGCCCCCTTCGTGCCGGGCGAGCCAAGAAAGCTCTGAGCGCTGGTCAGAACGCCGTCGACCTTGCTGGCGGATTGGTTGAGCTTGGCGGACATGTCGGACAAATTCCTGAGCGTCGAATCGATGTTGGGCCGATTCTGCCGCACGGTCTCGACGACATCACTGGCCGAATTGACGATGCCGGCGATCTTTTTCGAATCGACCGCCTTCATGAGCTGGTCGACATCGACGAGCGCCGTGTCGAGACGCTTGGCGGAATCGTTGAGATGGGTGGCGAGCGCCGCCCCGTCGCGCGCCAGAACCTTGAGATTGTCCGAGCTCTCGGCAAGCGCCTGGCTCACCGTCCGGGCGTTGCCGACCACCGCGCGAACCTGGTCCGGATCGACCGCCTTGACCAGCCGATCGGCGTCCTGCGACAGGCCCTGGATTTGCGCAACCACCGGCGGAGCCGCCTTGCTGAGCTCGGCCAGGTTCTTCAGCGTTACATCGACATTGGGGGCGTTGGCGGCCAAGGCCTTGGCGAAGGTGTCGGCGCTCTCAAGCGTCGAGTGGACCTGCTCGGAATTGTCGGCAAGGAGCTTGTCGGCCCGATCGGCGACTGAATTGCCCTTCGCCGACAGGTTCTGGACGTTGTCGACGATCGCGCGGACCTTGTCCGGATCGACCGCCTGGAGCACGTGGTTCGCGTTCGCGGACAGGTCCTGGATTTGCGCAACGACCGGCGGAACCGTCTTGCTGATCTCGGCCAGGTTCTTCAGCGTCACATCGACGTTGGGGGCGTTGGCGGCCAAGGCCTTGGCGAAGGTGTCGGCGCTCTCGAGCGTCGAGTGGACCTGCTCGGAATTGTCGGCAAGGAGCTTGTCGGCGCGATCGGCCGCGGAACTGCCCTTCGCCGACAGGTTCTGGACGTTGTCGACGATCGCCCGGACCTTGTCCGGATCGACCGCCTTGAGCACGCGATCGGCGTTCTGGGACAGCCCCTGGATTTGCGCCACGACGGGCTGGACGGTCTTGCTGATCTCGGCCAGGTTCTTCAGCGTCGCATCGACATTGGAGGCGTTGTCGGCGAGGACCTTCGAGAACTGATCGACATTCGCGGCCGTCGAGTGGACCTGCTCGGAATTGTCGGCGAGAAGCTTGTCGGCCCGGTCGACGACCGAGACGCCCTTCGCGGACAGGTTCCGGACGTTGTCGACGATCGTGCGGATCTGGTCGGTGTCGATCGACTGAACCAGCCGATCCGCGTTCTCGGAGAGGCTCTGCAGGCGCGCGGCGAGCGGGCCGATCTGCTTGCCGAGTTCGCCTACGCTCTTCAGCGCCGCGTCGACTCCGGCCGAGTTGTCGGCGAGCGCCTTCGAGAACTGATCGACGTTTGAGATCGCCGAATGGATCGGGTCGGCATTGTCGGCGAGGATCTTGTCGGCGTCGTCGAGGACCGAGGTGGCCCGGTTCGAAAGGCCGGCGACGCTGTCGAGAATGTCCTGCAGCTGCACCGACCGTTCGGCGTAGATGACCGGCGGCCGGCCATTCTCGCCGACCAGATCCGGCCCCGGGGTTGAACCGCCGAGGAGGGCCACGACAGCGGCCCCGGTGATCCCCTGCGTCTCGAGCCGCGCCTTGGTGTTCCTGTCGATCGGCGCCTCCGAACCGACGTCGATGTCGGCGACGACCTGGTGCGGGTCGCTTCGGGAGAAGGTGAGATGGGTGACCTCGCCGACCTTGATGCCGTTGAACGTGACGTTGGCGCCGGCCGAGAGGCCGGAGACCGAGCCTTTGAAGACAACCTGATAAGTCCTGTGGCGGCCGGGCGTTCCATAGCCCGAAATCCACATGACGAACAGGAACGCGCCCACGACCGCGGCGAGGGTGAAGGCGCCGATCAGCACATAGTTGGCGCGCGTCTCCATGCTCAACGCCCCGCGTTCTGCGGCCGGTCGTCCTCGGCGAACGCCGTGGGCCGGTCTGCGGCCGCCGAGAGGCGGATCACGCCCCTCTTACCGTGGAAATAGGCCTTGAGCCAAGGGTCGTCGGACAGCAAAAGCTCGCTGATCGGTCCGGCGGCGATGACCTTCCCGTGCCCGAGCACCGCGACCCGGTCGCAGATGGCGAACAGGCTGTCGAGATCGTGCGTGACCATGAACACGGTGAGACCCAGGGTCTTTTGCAGCGTGCCGATGAGATCGTCGAAATCGCCGGCCGAAATGGGGTCGAGCCCCGAGGTCGGCTCGTCGAGGAACACGATCTCGGGGTCGAGCGCGAGCGCCCTCGCCAGCGAGACGCGCTTGGTCATGCCGCCGGACAATTCGGACGGCAGCTTGTCGGCGGTGTCCGGAGGCAGGCCGACCAGCGCCAGCTTCTGCGCGGCGAGACCGTCGAGCGTCGACTGGGAGAATTTGACATGCTCGCGCATCGGGGCCTCGATGTTCTGGCGCACGGTCAGGCTGGAGAACAGCGCCCCCTCCTGAAACAGAACGCCCCAGCGCTCGCCGACCTCCAGACGCTCGCGTGGGGTCAGCGTGTCGATATCGTGGCCGAACACCTCGATCGTTCCCGCCTGCTTGTGGATCAGCCCCAGGATCGTCCGGGTCAGCACCGACTTGCCCGCGCCGGACGCGCCGACGAAGCCCAAGACCTCGCCGCGATAGAGATCGAGGTCGAGCCCGTCCATCACCAAATGGTCGCCGAAGCCCACTTTGAGGCCGCGCACCCGGATGACGGCTTCGCGCGGAGGCGGGCCTGGAGCGGAAGCGCCGGCGCTCAATAGTCCACCGCGGCGAAGAACATCGCGAACAGCCCGTCCAGGACGATGACCATGAAGATCGACTTGACCACCGATGCGGTGACGCAGCGGCCGAGCGACTCGGCCGATCCGCGCACCTCCATGCCCTCGGTGGCGGCGATGAGGCCGATCACGATCGCCATGAACGGCGCCTTGATGAGGCCGACCAGGAAGGTCTCGGGCAGAACCGCGTTCTGAATCCGGGTCAGAAAGACCGCGGGCGTCAACCCGGCATAGATCCAGCTGACGATGAGACCGCCGCCGATCGTCGCCAGATCGGCAAGGAAGGTCAGAACCGGCAAGGCGATCACCAGCGCCACCAGGCGCGGGATGATGAGCACTTCCATCGGATCGAGCGCCATCACCTTGAGCGCGTCGATCTCCTCGCGCATCTTCATCGAGCCGATCTCGGCGGTGATCGACGATCCGGTGCGCCCGGCGATCATGATCGAGGTCATCAAGACGCCGAGCTCGCGTAAGCCCAGGACGCCGACCAGATTGACGGCGTAAGAAGCCGCGCCAAAGCGGGTGAGCTGAAAGATGCCCTGCTGGGTGACGATCGCCCCGACCAGGAAGTTGATCAGCATGATGATCGGAACGCTGCGAAGCCCGTACATTTCGAGGTGATGGACCATCGATGTCCATCGCCAGCGCAGCGGCCTGAGCGCGAGGCGCAGGACCATCGCCACGACCTCGCCGAGATAGTCGACGGTGTCGATGAAGTCCTCGCCCGAGTCGTAGACCGTCTCGCCGACCGCCGAGAGCAGCGAGACCGTGTGCGACGGGGGAACGCGGGTCGGCGCCTCGGGCCGATGGTAGCCCGCTTCCTTCAACAGGAGGTCCTGCTCGGGCCGCTCGCCGCGACAGGAAACGGTCGCGCCGGAGGCCGCCAGCTCGTCGCGGGCGCGATCGATGAACCAGGCGCCGGCGGTGTCCATGCGGCTGAGGGCGGCGAGATCGAGGACCACGCTTTTGGCGCCGTCGGCTGACGAAAGGAGCGACGCGCCCGCGGCCTCCAACTCACGTCCGGCGCCGATGATCCACTCCCCCGCCAACGCCAGGACGACCCCGTCCTGGCCGGCTTGACGAGTTACGGAAGGAGTCGTGGCCACCAAGCGCTCCGGCCAAGCAGAAATGGGCTCATATCGCGCCCAACCGGCGCCTGTCGAGCGGCGGGCTTGGGCGGGGGATCAAGGCAACAACAAACCAAGTACGAATCAGAGCCCTCGCCGCACGGACTCGGATTCGCGAACAAAGCGAGTCGAATTTTGCGTAAAGACCGGCGCACTGATTCTCAGACACTGCCCCGCGGTCTCGGACCCGTTCCTTTCCCGTCGGCTTCAAGGCGCACAAAGCATCGGCGAATCAGTCATTTGCCGAAGGTGCGACGGCGCTCCGACGCTTCCGGAAGGTTTGTCGCAGGGGCGGGCGACCGTCAAGTCTGGTTGCCGAAGCCTTGATCGCCCCTTGGGCGCCCTGCCCCGATCAGGGACGCGGGCGAAGGGACCGGGGACAAAAGGAGCCGGAATCAGCGACGCGGCGCGACGCCCGATTCGCCGCGCGAAACGCAATCCCGGAAAAGGCGCCCCGCCGCGCCGCCGCAAGTCATGGCGACTTTCGGGTTAATTCCGCACGCCCGATCCGGTCTTGCGAGCGGCTGGCCGCCGGGTCGAAGAGGCGGGCGCGGGACGGGCCTCAATCCATCATTGCGGCCTTGAGGATGCAGACCATCGTGGCGTGGGCCGGCTTCCCGCCGAGGTTGCGGATGCGATGAGGCATGTCGCAGCGGTAGCGCAGCGTCTCGCCGGCCGAGGCCGCCGCTGTCGCGTCGCCGGCGTCGACCTCGAGCGCGCCGTCCAGAACCGACAGGCACTCGACCGAGCCGCGCGGATGGGCGGTCGATTCGAGAACGCCGCCCGGACCCGCATGAAAATCGTACCATTGCAGCCAGTCGACCGTATTCAGCCAGCCGATGACGGCGAGGCGGCAGAGTCCGTCGTCGGAGACAAGGATCGGCGTTGTCCCTCGGCTGAGGTGCTCGATGAACGGCCCCTCCTCGCCGCCTCGCAGCATCGATTCGATCGACACGTCGAGCGCGTGGGCGAGCCGCCAGATCGTCGTCAGCGTCGGATTGGTCTCATTGCGTTCGATCTCAGAGATGATTGATTTGGCGACGCCCGACTGTTGCGACAGGTCGGCAAGCGACAGGCGATAGCCCTTGCGCAACCGGAGCACCGCCTGCCCGAGCTGGTTGGAGAGCGACGCCGCCCCGGCCTCGAGAACCTTCGCCCTGTCCTTGCCTTCGACACCCATCGCGCGCTTTCCCTTTCGCGCGCCTTATAGACGGATTCGTTCGGAATATCGAACGCGGCCACGCGCGACCGGGCCACGATCGGAGAACCTGTGCGTCGCGGGAGAAACTTTTGTGCAAACCACGTTGACAATTAGTCGCTCGCGCGCTTCACACTAGCCGCGCAAAAGCAAGGACTGCTCAGCAATAAATACCGAGGAACCCAAGGAGATTCGCATGAAGATGCATGTTGCGTCGGCGGTCGCGCTCACCGCTCTGATCGTCGGACTGGGCGGCGCGAGAGCCCAGAGCAATCTGCAGAAACTGGAAAACTTCCAGCAGACCGCGCCGGTCGACTGGCCGACGGTTCCGCAGGAGGGGCCGAAGGCGGACGCCATCCGGCAGATTCTCAAGGACAAGATCAAACTGCCGCCGGGATTCCATATCGAACTCTTTGCACTCGTTCCCGACGCGCGCCACATGGCGGTCGGCCCGCAGGGGGTCGTCACTTTCGTCGGCACGCGCAAGACCAAGATCTGGGCGGTGACCGATCGCTCGCGCGCGGGGGCCGAGGGCGGCGTCGAGGTCAAGGAATTCGCCCCAACCCTGGCGAAGAGGATCCCGAACGGCCCCTGCTTCTCCAAGGACGGGTTCCTCTATGTCGTGGAGCAGAACCGCGTCCTGCAATATCCCGCGGCCGAATTCTTCTACGAGGGGCAGGATGTCGCGGCGAGCGTCGTCGTTCCCGAGGGCGACCTCATCCCCAAGTCGGAGGAAAGCTTCAACCACACCGCCCGCGAGTGCCGCGTCGGGCCTGACAACAAGCTCTATATTCAGCTGGGCCAGCCGTTCAACGTGCCGGCCAAGGACAAGATCGCGCTCGACCGGAAGGTCGGCATGGGCGGCATCATCAGGATGAACCAGGACGGCACCGGCCGTGAGGTCTATGCGACCGGGCTGCGCAATCCCGAGGGCATGGACTTCAATCCGAAGGACAAGTCGCTGTGGACCAACGACAACCAGGTCGACGGAATGGGCGACGACATCCCGCCCGGCGAAATGAATCGCATCGACAAGATCGGCGAAAACTTCGGCTTCCCGTGGTACGGCGGCGGCCACACCCGCACCAACGAGTACAAGAACGACACGCCTCCGGCTGACGTGGTGTTCCCCGAAGTCGAGCAGGTCGCGCATGCGGCTGACCTCGGCCTTTCTTTCTATACCGGCGACATGTTCCCGGCGAAGTACAAGGGCGCGATCTTCTCGACCCAGCACGGCTCGTGGAACCGCACCGTGCCGGTCGGCGCGCGCGTCATGGTCACCTTCCTCAAGGATGACGGCCATGTTGCGGGCCCATCGATCCCGTTCGCGGAAGGGTGGAACGACAACGGCCACTATCTCGGCCGCCCGGTCGACGTCCAGCAATACTGGGATGGATCGCTGCTGGTGTCCGACGACCTCGTCGGCGCGGTCTATCGCATCTGGTACGACGGCAAGTAAGAAGCCGAAAAGCCAGCTCCGGCGCCTGCCGGAGCTGGCCTTCCCTGCGGCTCGGTCAGGACTGGGAATTTCATGACATTTGCGCTGCGCCTTCCGGCGAGAGGGGGTCTTCTCGTCTCGTCGCTGATCTTCTGCCTTGCGGCTCAGGGCGCGGCCGAGGCGCAGGGCGACGCGAAGGCCGGACGCGCCAAGGCCGAATCAGTCTGCGCCGTCTGCCACGGCGTCGACGGCCTGGCGAAAATCCCCGAGGCGCCGAATCTTGCGGGACAGAACGAGACCTACCTGATCGCGCAGTTGCAGGCGTTCAGGAGCGGAGAGCGAAAGAACGAGATGATGTCGATCGTGATCCAGAATCTCTCGGACGCCGACATCGAGAATCTCGCCGCATATTATTCGGCGATCGAGATTTCGGTGGGCAAGACGCCCGCTCAGTAGGCGTCTGCTCGCGCGACGAAGCCGCGACGGCCACCCACGCTGGAGCGGTGAAAGAGGCGTAACGGCTCAACGGCAGCGGCCGCCGGAAAATTGGCCGGGCGCCGCCTTGTCCGAGGGTAGAGTCTGACGCCGCCCGCTTTAGGCCGGCGGCGTCCGATTCTTACATCTCCGCGGACAGGTAGCTCGTCACTTCCATACCCACGCAGACCTCGCGAACTTCTGGTGTCGACCATGCCATGGCGTCGTTCCTCTTGGTCTTGCGCGCCCCCATTCTGCTTTTGAAGCGGGAGCCGGCCAAGGCTATCACAGCGGAAGAAAGACCGTCAAATTGAGGCGCGAGCGGCGCGAGGGCTCGGCCGGGAAGTCAGAAGGCCCCGGGGAACGCCCCGCCGTCGATCAGAATGTTCTGACCGGTGATGAATCCCGCCGGCGCGCTCGCAAGGAAGGCGCAGAGCGCCCCGAATTCGGCCGGATCGCCGAATCGCCCGGCGGGGATTCGCGCTTTCGAATCGGCCCGGGCCTGATCCACGCTCACCCCCCGCTGCGAGGCGGCGCGCGCGAGGCCGGATTTCTGGCGGTCGGTTTCAAACGCCCCCGGCTGGATCGAGTTGATCGTCACATTGTCGCGCGCGAACAATCTCGCCGCCGAGGCGAGGAAGGCGGTGAGCCCGGCGCGCGCGCCCGACGACACGTCGAGGCCGGCGACCGGCGACCGGACGGAGCCCGAGGTGATGTTGACGATGCGGCCGAACTTGCGCTCGCGCATCCCGGGCGCCAGCGCCTGAATCAGCGCGATCGGAGTGAGCATGTTGGACTCGATCCCCTTGAGGATATTCTCGCGGCCAATCTCGCCGAAAGCCTGGTACGGCGGCCCGCCGTTGTTATTGACCAGAATGTCGGCGTCCGGGCAGGCGGCGATCAGCGCCGCGCGCGTCTCGGCCTCGTCGAGGTCGCCCAGGATTTCGCGAACCTCGACGCCCGTGGCCTCGCGGAGTTCGCGCGCCGTTCGCTCGAGCGCCTGCCTGTCGCGGCCGTTGAGCACGATCGCGCATCCGGCTTCGGCAAGCGCCCGCGCGCAGGCGCGGCCGAGACCCTTGCTCGACGCGCACACGATCGCCTTGCGGCCCCTGATCCCCAGGTCCATGTCCCACACCCCGCTCTCGACACACTTCAGGTTGACAACTATAAACGCTTTGAGTGCGTCGCGTCACCGAAGCGACATGAGAATCTGTGCAGTCATGTCTGGTTCGTTCGCCCCCTCGCGAGGAGGCCGCTTGTGCCCAAGCCCCATTCGATTCGCCGGTACAGGACGCTTTTTTTGTCGGATCTGCACCTGGGCGCGCGGGGCTGTCAGGCCCATCTCATCCTGGACATGCTGCGCCATGTCGAGGCCGACACGATCTATCTGGTCGGCGACATCATCGACGGCTGGCGCCTCCGCTCCGGCTGGTACTGGCCGCAGACGCATAACGATGTCGTCCAGAAATTGCTGCGCAAGGTCCGCCGGGGCGCGCGGATGGTGTTCGTTCCCGGCAACCACGATGAGTTCGCCCGTCAGTTCTTCGGCCTGACCTTCGGGGGCATCGAGATCAAGCGCCGCGCGATCCATATCGCGGCCGACGGCAAGCGCTACCTCGTCATTCATGGCGACGAATTCGACGTCGTGGTGCGCCATTCGAAGTGGCTCGCGTTCTTCGGCGACTGGGCCTACGATTTCGCCCTCTTCGTCAATACGCATTTCAATGAAGCGCGCCGCTGGCTGGGCCTGCCCTACTGGTCGTTCTCGGCCTGGGCGAAACTCAAGGTCAAGAACGCGGTCAATTTCATCGGGTCGTTCGAGCGGGAGCTGGCCGGAGAAGCCAGAAAGCGCGGCGTCGACGGCGTGGTCTGCGGCCATATCCATCATCCGGTCATCCGGCAGATGGAGGGCGTGATCTACGTCAACGCCGGCGACTTCGTCGAATCGTGCTCGCTTGTGGTCGAGCACTACGACGGCCGGTTCGAAGTGCTGCGATGGAAGGATCCCCTGCCGCTGGCCGCGCGGGTTGAAGGCGCCGCGTCCGACGACGAACCGGCCGACGCGAGAGCGGAAGAGGCGCAAGCGGAAGCGGCTTGATGCGCATCCTGATCGCGACCGACGCATGGCGGCCCCAGGTCAATGGCGTGGTGTCGACGCTCGAGCGAATGTCTGAGGCCGCGGCCGAACTGGGCGCGGCGTTCGATTTCCTCACGCCTCAAGGCATGTGGACGGCGCCCCTGCCGTCCTACCCCGAGATTCGGCTGGCGATCCCGGCGCTCGGGTGGATCGGCCGGCGCATCGAGGAAGCGAGGCCCGACCATGTCCACATCGCCACCGAAGGCCCGATCGGCTGGCTGACGCGGCGCTATTGCCTCAAGCGCAAACGGGTCTTCACCACCGGCTACCACACCCGCTTTCCTGAATACGTGTCGGCCCGGACCGGCGTTCCCGAATGGCTGACCTACGCGGGCCTGCGCTATTTTCACGCGCCTTCGGCCGCAGTGATGGCGCCGACGCCGGCCATCGCCGCCGACCTTGCCGCCCGCGGCTTCGAGCGGGTCAGGCTGTGGACGCGCGGCGTCAACCACGCCTTGTTCAGCCCGGGGCGCAAGCGTGCGCTCGACCTCAAGCGACCGATCTTCCTCTCGGTCGGACGGGTCGCGGTGGAAAAGAACCTCGAGGCGCTGCTCGGCCTCGACCTGCCCGGATCGACCGTGATCGTCGGCGACGGGCCCGCCCGCCGGCGCCTCGAGCGCCGCTACCCCCACGCGCAT
>DATNBG010000404.1:0-3062 GCA_035572075.1 Roseiarcus sp.
CGCGTCCTTCACCGAATATGTCTTTCTGCTGGCGACCGGCCGCGCGCCGACCAGGGAGCAGCGCTTCTTTCTCGACCTCAGCCTGGTTGCGCTCGCCGAGCATGGGCTGACCCCATCGGTCCAGGCGGCGCGCATGACCTATGACGCCGATCCGGCGGCGCTTCAGGGCGCGATCGCGGCGGGCGTGCTCGGCTGCGGATCGGTCATCCTCGGAACGGCGGACCTTTGCACAAAGGTGATCGAGGACGTGCTTGGTCGCGTCACCGCGTGCGGGGCGCTGGAGGTCGCCGCGCTCGATGTCGCGCGCGAATATCGCGAGCGGCGTCAGCCGCTGCCCGGCTACGGCCATCCGCTGCACAAGCCCGTCGATCCCCGCGCCGAGCGCATGATCGCGCTCGCTCGCGAGCGCGGAACCGCCGGGCGCTCGGTCGAGGCGGCGCTGGCGCTCACGAAAGCGGCGGCGGAGGCGTGGGGCAAGCCGCTGCCGATGAACGTCTCGATGACCATCGCCGCGACGCTCAGGGATGTCGAGGTTCCGCCCGGCCTCATTCGCGCCGTCCCGATCCTCGCCCGCACCGCGGGCCTCATCGCCCATTGCATCGAGGAGGCCGAGAGCCCGATCGGCTTTCTCATGGCCTCAAGGGCTGAGGACGCGATCCGTCATGACGCGGACGCGGACGGGGCCGCCTGATGATCGTCGAGCCCGAGATCGAGCAGACGCCGTGGGAGGATGAGGCGAAGGTCGCCGCGCCCCTCTATCTCAAGCAGATCGAATATCTGTTCGAGCGCTCGCGCTTCTATCGCGAGAAGCTCGAGCGCGCCGGCTTCGCCACGCATGGCGCGGTCGGCGGGCTCGAGGCGATCGAAGGCGTGCCGCTGACCGAAAAGGACGAGCTGAGGCGCTCGCGCTCCGCGGACGAGCCGATCGGCGCGCATTTGACCGCCTCGCCCGAGGAGATCGTCCGCATCTATTCGACCAGCGGCACCACCGGAACGCCGAGCTATATTCCGCTCACCCGCCCCGATCTCGAAGTCTGGGAGCGCACGTCCGCGCGTTCTTACGGCGCCTCGGGCCTCAGCCGAGGCGAGCGCATCGTCTCGACCTATAACGCCGGGCCCTTCGTTGCAGGCGCTGCTCTCGGCGCCTTCGACCGGCTCGGCCTCAGCCATATTCCGATCGGATCGGCCAACACGGAGCGGCTCATCGCCGCCGTCGAGCTTCTGAAGCCCACCGTCGTCGTGATGACGCCGTCCTACGCGCTTCATCTCGCCGAGTGGGCCGCGGCGCGCGGCAAGGACCTCGCGAAGTCGAGCGTCAAGCGGGTGATGGTGGCGGGCGAGCCTGGGGGCGGGGAGCCGGCGATGCGTTCGAGACTCGAGCGCGCGTGGGGCGCGAGCGTCACCGAGGCGATGGGAATCGGCGACATTTCCGTTTCCCTCTGGGGCGAGTGCGAGCAGAAGACGGGCATGCATTTCAGCGGGCGGGGCTTCGTGCATTTCGAGCTGATCGACCCCGAAACCGGCTTGGCCAAGCCCCTTGCCGACGGCGCCGAGGGCGAGCTTGTGCTCACGCATCTCGTCAACCGTTCGGCGCCGCTCCTGCGCTTCCGCACCCGCGACCATGTGCGCCTGAGCATGGGGCCGTGCCCGTGCGGGCGCACCAGCCCGCGCGTGCGCTGCATTGGGCGCACCGACGACATGCTGATCGTGCGCGGCGTCAACGTCTTTCCGTCCGCGGTGCGCGAGGTCGTCAACGAGTTTCAGCCGACGGTCGCCGGGATTATCATGATCCGCCCGCGCTCCAAGGGCGTCAGGCAGGAGCCGCCGCTGCCGGTCAGGGTCGAGGTGGCGCCGGGGGCCGAGGTCGAGGGCCTCGCCGATCGGATCCGCGCGCGGTTGCGCGACAAGCTTTTGGTGACGACGGAGATCGAGCTTATCCCGGCTGGCGGCCTCCCGCGCAGCGAATACAAGTCCAAACTCGTGGAGAAAGTCTGAGGAGGAGCAGATGCAAAAGCTTCAGACCCAGGGTCTGCATCATATCACGCTGGTCGGCGCCGACCGGCAGACCTCGATCGATTTCTGGGAGGGCGTGCTCGGCATGCCCTTCATCTTTGAGCAGCCCAATCTCGACAACGCCGGCGAGAGCCATATCTATTTCGACCCAGGGGACGGGCGGCTCATCACCGTGTTCACCAATGAGGACCGCAAGCCGGTCAAGCGCCGCACCCCGACCGACACCGGCTGCGTTCATCATATGGCGTTCAACGTCTCGCGCGCCGTGTTCATGCAGGCGGTCGAGCGGCTAGGCAGCCGGGGCATTCCCAACACCGGCGTGCGCGACCGGATGATCTTCGACGCCATCTATTTCGAGGATCCGCTCGGCCTGCTGATCGAGCTTTCGTGCTGGAAATTCGACGCGCCGGAAGGCTTCACCCGCTCCGACGTCCTGTTCGCCGCCCACAATCTCAGGGTTCAGCGCGGCGACCGGGCGATCATGGAAGTCCACCTCGCCGACGCGATCGAGAGCCTCGTCAAGTCGAGGACCAAGAGCCTGTCCGCGGACCGCTCGCCCAAGGACCCATACCAGCGCAGCCACGCGCCTGAGCTCATCACCAGCAAATAGGAGGAAGCGCCCCATGTCGGTCATCAAGCTGCATGTCATCAAGCCGAGCGTCAACAACATGACCGCGCGCGTGTTCATTCGCGCGGCCAAGCTCGATTTCACCGAGGACGACGTCTACGGCAAGACCCGCACTGACGAGTTTCTCGCCAAGAACCCGGCGCATCTCACCCCGATGATGGAGGCGCCCGGCCTGCCGAAGGGCGTGATGTGGGAGAGCTGCGCGATCATGCAGTATCTCTGCAACAAGCATCATCTCGACGCCTTCTATCCGACCGAGCCGGAAAAGCGGGCGATGGTGGACAGCGCGATGTTCTATATCGTCGGCACGATCTATCCCTATCTTGCGCGCGCGACCTATGGCGCGCTCGGGTTCCCGCAATATGCGGGCGAGGTCGGCGCGACCGACGCCACGCCAGCGGAGAAAGAGAAGGCGCAAAAG
>DATNBG010000405.1:0-3185 GCA_035572075.1 Roseiarcus sp.
ATCCAACTGAGGAGTCTTTGAGATCGCCAGCCAAAGCATCCAGTTGGGAAGAATTGCGATAATATTCCCGGTCGTCATTTCGCGACAGCTCGTCAGAGGTTTTTGGCGGATAAGGACCAACGGGGGTCCAGACCTGCGTCCCTCCGATGATGACTGATAAGATAATGTTCACCTGCTTCTCGTTGAGGCCCGCGCCCTTTGTGAAATCGCCACTTTCATCGCGCCGTCCGCTGGATAGCAGCGCGATCACTCCATCGCGCCCAAGCCGGTCGAGCTTGTCGATCGCACGCAAAACGCTGAGCCGCCGCCCCGCGTTGGCCTCGCCGCCGAGGTCGATCGCCTCCATCACGCCGTCGAGCACCTTGCGGTTATTGACCTTGATCACATAGTCGCCGCGCTTGATCCCGAGCGCCTCCAGGCAGTCGGCCGCCATCATGCAGATTTCGGCGTCCGCCGCCGGCGAAGCCGCGCCGACCGTGTCGGCGTCGAACTGCATGAACTGGCGGAAGCGCCCCGGCCCCGGCTTCTCGTTGCGGAACACCCAGCCGGCGCGATACGAGCGGTAGGGCTTGGGCAGCCGGTCGTAGTTCTCGGCCACATAGCGCGCGAGCGGCGCGGTGAGATCGTAGCGCAGCGAGAGCCACTCGTCGTCGTCCTTGAAAGAGAACACGCCCTCGTTCGGCCGGTCCTGATCGGGCAGGAACTTGCCGAGCGCCTCGGTATATTCGACGAACGGCGTCTCGACCGCCTCGAACCCGTAGAGCGCGTAGACCTCGCGGATTTTGGCCATCATGGCCTCGGCCGCGGCGATGTCGGTTGCGTCGCGGTCGGCGAACCCGCGCGGGAGAGCCGCGCGCACGCGGGGAGAAGGTTCGGTCTCGGTCATCGCCGCTCTATAACCGGCAAGGGCGGCGGCTAGAAGAGGTTCGCCGTGATGTTGATCATGAGGGCGAGAATGATCGCGTTGAAGAAAAAGCCGACCACCCCCTGGACCACGACGATCCATCGCATCCGCATCGTCGTGACATTGACGTCGGACGAGGCGAAGGTGCAGCCGATGACGAAGGCCTGATAGAAGAATTCCATCCAGCCCGGCTGAGCCGTTCCGGGAAACTCGAGGCCGCCGTGAATCCCGCCTTTCTGGCGCATGAAATAGACGCCGGCATAGTGCAGCGCGAACATCACCTGCAGGAAGGTCCAGGCGCTGAGCACGGTCGCGCCGACCAGCGTCAGGTGGCCGGCTTTCGGCCAGCCTGCCATGTTTTTGACCGGTCCGAGCTCCCAGACAATCGCGGCGAGGGCCGCGAGAGCCGCGACTATGCCGAGGACCACCAGCACCCACTGGTTCTCGTCCTCGGGCCTCGCCTGAACGCGCGCGTCGCGCCTGGGGTCGCGCACCATGATCAGGATCATGACGAGGAACGCCCACGCGCCGACATTCCAGGCGATCAGGATGCGCGTCGCTTCGCGGATGTCGATCCCGACGCGCAAAGCGATATAGGCCGCGACCATCAGGATCGCGCCCGCCAGGAGGCGCGGTCGATGCGCGAAGTCGGCTAGAAAGCCGCCTTTAGCCGGAGGCTTGTCGGTCCCTGACGGAGGCGGCGATTTGGGCACGCCGGGCGCCTTGCCGGCTCTCGGCGGGGACGGCGGCTTGGGCATGCGAAGTTGATCCGGCTCCTGACGAGGCTTGCCTTGCCCGAGGCCGGCGCCAGGGTCAAGCGGCGCTAACGGCGGAGAGTCTTTCGATGCTAAAGAGAGCCGGCGCGCTATATGTTTCTTTGACTTCCGCGAGGCATGTCCATGGGTTCGGACCCCGAGGATCGCGACGACGACGCCGCGAGCTTGCGCGCGCGGCTCGATCGGCTGTCTGGCGAACTGAAACGCCGTGCCCCTCCGCCCGCCGCTCCCACGCCGAAGCCCGAGCCCAAAGCGGACGGGACGGGCTCGGCGATGTCGCTTGGCTTGCGCGCGGGCAGCGAACTCGTCTCGGCGGTGATCGTGGGCTCCGGGATCGGCTGGGCTCTCGACCGCGCGCTCCACACCAATCCTGCGTTCCTCATTGTATTTTTCCTGATCGGGGTCGCGGCGGGGACCTTGAACGTGATCCGGCTGACGTCGCCGAAGGGCGCCTCGTCAAACCGCAATTCGCCCTTGTCTCGCGCGAACCCGCCGGATAAAGACGGGCCGCGCCCGGCTTCAAAGGCCGGATCGAACGCCTCGCTGGGGGGGCGCGAAGCCGCTGGCGGCGCGGGCGACGACGAGGACGAGTAGACGTGGCGACAGAGTCAGGACCGGCGGTCGATCCGATCCATCAATTCGCGCTTCACCCGGTGATCCCGATCAATGTCGCGGGCTATGACGTGTCGCTGACCAATTGCGGCCTGTTCATGCTGCTCGCGGTGGCGCTGAGTTGTCTTTTGGTCGCGATCGGCGGGCGAGGCGGCCCTGGCGTGCCCGGTCGCATGCAGGCGATGGCGGAAATGGGTTACGAATTCGTGGCCGGCATGGTGCGCTCCGCCGCGGGCGAGAGCGGCATGCGGTTTTTCCCATTCGCATTCTCGGTTTTCTTCTTCGTTCTGTTCGCCAACCTGATCGGCTTCTTCCCCTACTTGATGGCGGCGACCAGCCAGATTGTCATCACCGCCGCTCTGGCCCTGATCGTGTTTTTCAGCGTCGTCATCATCGGCGTCAAGGACCACGGCGTTCATTTCTTCAAGCTGTTCGTTCCTCCGGACGTGCCGATCTATATTTTGCCGCTGGTGGTGGCGATCGAGATCGTTTCCTTCCTGACCCGCCCGGTCAGCCACTCGGTGCGCCTGTTCGCCAACATGCTCGCAGGCCACATCACCCTCAGCGTGTTCGGCAGCTTCGTCATCATGCTGGCCAGCGCCGGCGCGATCTTCAAGGGGCTGGCGGTGCTGCCCTTCTTGGGGATCATCGCGCTGGAAGCCCTCGAACTCCTTGTCCTGCTTCTGCAGGCCTATGTGTTCGCCATGCTGACCTGCATGTACCTCAACGACGCGCTTCACCCGGGTCACTGACCCCAAATCCGAAAACGAAGACCGAATAGGAGCACCGCATGGAACCGCATGAGCTTGCCACCGCCGCAAAATATGTCGGCGCCGGCCTCGCCGCCATTGGGACGGGCGCCGCCGGCATTGGCGTTGGCGCCCTGTTCGGCC
>DATNBG010000406.1:0-2589 GCA_035572075.1 Roseiarcus sp.
AAGATATAGGGCATCGCCTGGACATAGGTGCCCGACAGGTTCCAGGGAAAATTGTCGCGCGGACTGCCGATGCCAAACTGGCTTTCGGTGAGATTGACCGCTTCGATTCCGGCTTCCAGCGCGAGGCCGAGCGAGCCGAAGCAATGTCTCGGGTAGACACTGTCGCGGTAGAGTTCGCCAGGGCCGCCGGTCGCGATGACGACCGAGTCGCAGAGGAAGGCGAGGAGGCCGAGCGGGTTCTCGTCCGTCCGGCGCTTCGGCGCCATCGCCAGCACGCCCGCGGCGCGGGGCCGGTCCCCGGGCGCGACGAGGAGCCGCACGCCGGTCGTGTGATTGAAGATCGGAATGTCGAGGCGGATCGCCTCGCGGGTGAGAACCTGCACCATCAGCCTTGAGGTGCGGGGCCCGCAGCTTGTGGCGCGGCCGACCTCGTCGTGGTCGGTCTGGTAGCGCAGAACGCCGCCGAGGCGATCCTGCGGAAGGGGCAGCCCCATGAACTGGAGCGAAGCGAGCGCGCGGGCGGAGCCGACGGCCTCGACATAGGCGGTATCCTCGTCCATGGCGCCGCCCGCGCCGAGCGCGTCCGCGAGCGCCTCGAAGTCGTCCCCCCGGCCGGCTGTGTTGGCGGTGTGGAGCGTCTGCTTGTCGGAGCCCGAGCAGGCGGACGTGCCGCCGAAGGCGCTCTGGCTCGCGACCACGACGTCGATATCCCGCCTTTTCGCTTCAACCGAAGCGCGCAATCCCGCCGCGCCGCTGCCCATGACCAACATCTCGGCGCGATGCACGGGCAGAACCCAGCCGTTCGCCGCCATTGTCTCCTTCGACGGGCGCTCGTTCGCGAGCCTCGGCATGACCACATCGGTCAGGCGATCGAGGATCGATTGCGGGACGGTCGGGGCCAAAGGCGCTTGCCTCATGAAAATTTGCTGTTGACGCGAGGGGGCAAACCCTTTATTGCAATTAGCACGTTCCAATTATCTGCGCAAGCTGAAGGCGGTTGGACCGCCTGATAGGTCACAAGATTTTTGGGTAGCAGTTAGAGTTGTTTTGGAACGATCCAAACAGAAATGAACAGGAGCGGCGGAGATCATGGGGTGGAGGACGCGGTGAGCGAGGGCCGGGCGACCATCGTCGACGTCGCGCGCCTGGCCGGCGTCTCCAAATCCACGGTCTCTCTGGTCTTGGGAGGCAGTTCCCTTGTCGCCGACGCGACCCGGGAACGCGTCGCGGGAGCGATGTCCGAACTCGGCTACATCTATCACCGGGGCGCGGCGACCCTTCGAGGCGCCAAGTCCGGCGTTCTCGGCATGGTCATCAACGACCTTTCGAACCCCTTCTATGTCGAACTCGCGATTGGCATCGAACAGGCTTGCCAGGGCGCGGGCTTCATCCCGTTCCTCGCCAATTCCGCGGAAGATCCAGTCCGCCAGCAGGAAGTCATCCGCTCGATGCGGGAGCATGGCGCGGCCGGGCTCGTCCTCGCGCCAGCGATCAACACCTCTCTCGGCGACCTCACGGGGCTCATCGCCGGCATGCCGGTCGTGCAGGTCATGCGGCGGCTGCCGGGCCTCAAGGCCTCTCTCGTCACCCCCGAGAACAGGGAGGGCGCGCGGAAAGCCACGGCGCGTCTCATCGGGAACGGTCACCGGCGGATCGCCTTCGTCGGCGGCGCCGGCGCCCTGGTTGTCCGGGACGACCGGCTCGCCGGCTATCGGCTGGCTCTTGAGGAAGCGGAAATTTCCTTCGACACGGCTCTCGTCGTCGAATCGACGACCAACTATGCCGGCGGCGGCGCGGCGGCGGCGCGCCTTCTCGCCCCCGCGGAGCGCGCGACCGCCGCTCTTTGCTTCAACGATGTCGTCGCCATCGGCCTTATCCGCGCGCTAACGCAGGCGGGCGTATTGGTCGGACGCGACTTCGCCGTGATCGGATTCGACGACATCGAGGAAGCGAAACACGTGCTTCCTCCGCTGACCAGCGTCGCCGTGAACGCCCGCAACCTCGGCTCGCGCGCCGCGCAGCTTTTGATGCGTCAGATCGCCAGCGGACATTTCGAACCCGAGAGCATCCTTTGCCCGACGAGCCTCATCATCCGCTCGTCCTGCGGGACCGCTCTTGTGACAGCGGAGGAGACATCGCCGTGACCGGACTTCGCTGGGGCCTGATTGGTGCGAGCACGATCGCAGCCGAGCACATGATCAGCGCCTTTCGCGCCAATGGCGGCGAAGCGGCCGCCGTCATGAGCGCGAACGCCGGGCGGGCCGCCCAATACGCCGCCACGCACGGCATCGCCAAGTCGACGAGCGATCTCAACGCGCTTGTCGAGGACAAGACCATCGACGCCGTCTATATCTCGACCACCAACGAGTTCCACCGCGACCAGGCGCTTGCGGCCGCCGCCGCGGGCAAGCATGTGCTGTGCGAGAAGCCGCTTGCGCTGAACCTCGCCGACGCCCGCGCGATGGTCGCCGAATGCCGGAAGCGCGGCGTCGTCATGGGGACGAACCACCACCTTCGCAACGCCGCCACCCATCGTGCGATGCGCGAAGCGATCAAGGCCGGCCGGATCGGGAAACCGCTGTTCGCCCG
>DATNBG010000407.1:0-4158 GCA_035572075.1 Roseiarcus sp.
TCGACGAACCAGTCGTAGGCCGCCTTGCCGCCATAGACGAGCGCGGCGAGGATCACGACCGGAAGGGCGAACCGGCGCAGGCCGGACCGCTTCGCGGGGGCGGTCGCGAGCGGCCCCCCGCCCGCCGGCGGATGGGTCAGAGCGCCCGGCGGATTGGCGGGGATGGGAAACCCGGCGGGCGCGGGGATCGTATGAGACGTCGTCCCCGCGCCCGGCGCCGCGACCTTGGATTCGTCGGCCATGTGAGAAATCCGCCCTTCCCTACAACCGCCGACCGAACGGTTCGGTCATTTTTGGTTGACATAGCCCAGCCGGCGGCGTAACGCAACAAAAATCGAACCGAACGGTTCGGTCAGCGGTCGGCGATCGGCCGTCGAAAGGGCATTGGCGAGCATGGACTCGGAGGCGTTGGAGGGGCAAGCGGCCGCAGGCGCCGACAGCGCGAAACGGCGCCAGATCATGGAGGGCGCGCGGCGGGTGTTTTTGAGCGCCGGCTTCGACGGCGCGAGCATGAACGACATCGCCCGCGCCGCGGGCGTCTCCAAGGGCACGCTCTACGCCTATTTCGATTCGAAGGACGATCTGTTCAGGGCGATCATCCGCGGCGAATTCGCTCAGGCCGCGGAGCGGATTTGCGCCTTCCGCCGCGAGGGCGACGCGCGCGCCATGCTGACCGACTTCGGCGTCCGGCTGATCGGGCGGATGAGCGAGCCCGAGACGCTGGCGCTTTCGCGCGTGGTGGTCGCGGCGGTGGAGAAATTCCCCAAGATCGGCCGCGCCTTCTACGAGGCGGGCCCGCTTTATGGCGCGACCCGGCTCGCCGCGGAACTCGTGAACCTCGAAAAGTCAGGCGCGCTCAAGGTCCCCGATCCCGAGCGCGCCGCCTGGCAGTTCGTCGATCTCTGCCAGAGCTATGTCTACAAGCGCCTCCTGTTCGGCGTCGTCGACTCCCTCAGCCGCGAGGAGATCGAAGCCTCGGTCGCGGCCGGGGTCGACGTCTTCCTGAAGGCGTATGGGGCCTGAAGGCGGGAATCAAGACAAAGCAGACAGCGCCGCCGCCAGCTACGCCTGCGCTGGACGGGGCTTGTCGCTCAGGTCTTCCTGAGCGGATGGATCATGTCCTCCGGCCGCACCCATTGGTCGAACTGATCGGCCGTGACATAGCCGAGCGCGAGCGCCGCGGCCTTCAGGCTCGTGTTCTCGCGATAGGCCTTGAGCGCGATCTCGGCCGCCTTTTCGTAGCCGATATGCGGGTTGAGCGCGGTCACCAGCATCAGCGAATTGTCGAGATTGGCCTTGATGCGCGCCAAGTTCGGCTCGATGCCCCGCGCGCAATGCTCGTCGAACGACTTCAAGCCTTCGGCGAGCAGTTGAACCGACTCGAGCACGTTGTGCAGCGCGACCGGACGACAGACGTTGAGCTGAAACTGCCCCTGCGACCCGGCCAGGGCCACGGAAACGTCGTTGCCGAACACCTGCACCGCGACCATGATCAAGGCTTCGCACTGGGTCGGATTGATCTTGCCCGGCATGATCGAGGAGCCGGGCTCGTTTTCGGGGATTTTCAGTTCGCCGATCCCGGCCCGCGGCCCGCTGGCGTAGAGGCGGATGTCGTTGGCGATCTTCATGACTGCGCCGGCCAGCGTGCGCAGCGCCGCGCTGACGTTGATCATCGCGTCGTCGGCGGATAGAGCCGCGAACTTGTTGCGCGCGGAAGTGAACGGCTCGCCGGTCGCCTCCGCGAGTTCGCGGGCGACCGTTTCGCCAAAACGCGGGTCGGCGTTGAGGCCGGTGCCGACCGCCGTTCCGCCGATCGCCAGCGGCATGAGCCCCTCGCAGGCGCGCCTGATCGTCACGATCGCGTGGTCGAGCTGCGCCGCCCAGCCCGAGATCGCTTGGCCCAAGGTGAGGGGCGTCGCGTCCTGCATATGCGTGCGGCCGACCATTACAATATCGGAAAAGGCCTTCGCCTTGGCGTCGAGCGTATCGCGCAGCTCAGCTGCGGCCGGTAGGAGCGCCGTCTTGATTTCCGCCATCGTGGCGACATGCATCACGGTCGGGAACACGTCGTTCGACGACTGGCTGTGATTGACGTCGTCATTCGGATGGATCGGTTTCTTCGACCCAACGACGCCGCCCGCGATCTGAATCGCCCGGTTGGCGATCACCTCGTTGGCGTTCATGTTGGACTGGGTTCCCGACCCGGTCTGGAACACGACCAGCGGAAATTCGTCGTCGAGCTTGCCGTCGATCACCTCCTGGGCCGCGCGGACGATGAGATCGACCTTGTCCTTCGGCAATTGCTTGAGCTTGAGATTGGCCAGCGCCGCGCATTTCTTGACCAGACCGAAAGCGCGGACGACCGGCCGGCTCCACCGATGGCGCTCGACCCCGATGACGAAATTGAGCCGCGAGCGTTCGGTCTGCGCGCCCCACAAATGGCCGGCCGGCACCCTGACCTCGCCGAGCGCATCCTTCTCGATGCGCCATTTGTCTTTGTTCGCCGATCCGCTCGTCATCGTTCCCTTCTCCGGGGCGAGCCGAGCAAAAGCAAGGCGCCTTGCTCCGATCGCCCCCCTTCTCTATAAGCCAGCGCCTCGCGCCGACATCCGACACCCCTGGAGGCAGGGCGCGACCGACATAAAGGACATCATCATGGCAGCGATCAAGCAACTCGCGGCCGTGGCGCGCAGCGGGACAGGCAAGGGGGCCGCCCGCTCCGTTCGTCGCGAAGGCCGCATTCCCGCCGTCATCTATGGCGGCGGCGTGAGCCCCGAGCCGATCTCGGTCGACTTCAAGGACGTCAACAAGTTCATCTATTCAGGCCACTTCCTGACCTCGATCTTCGAGCTCGAAATCGACGGGCGCAGGGAGCGGGTGCTGCCGCGCGACTATCAGCTCGACGTGGTCGCCGACCGTCCGCTTCATGTGGATTTCCTGAGGCTTTCGCCGGGATCGCGGGTGCGGATCGGGGTGCCGGTGCATGTGGTCAATCGCGAGGCCTCGCCGGGTTTGAAGAAGGGCGGCGCGGTCAATCTGGTGCTGCACAATGTCGAGGTGATGGCGCCCGCCGACGCCATTCCGGAATCGATCACCATCGACCTCACCGGCCTCGATTTCCACGACTCGGTGCACGTGTCCGCGATCAAGCTGCCCGAGGGCTGCCGGCCGGTCAGCGCCAAGGCCGACCTCACGGTGGTGACGATCGTGCCGCCGACGGTCATGGCCGAGGAGACGCCGGCCGCCGCCACGGCCGCGGCGCCGACTGCGCCGGGGGCCGCCGCCGCGACGCCCGCGGCCGCGCCCGGCGCTCCCGCCGCGCCCGCGCCCGGCGCTCCCGCCAAAGCCGAGGCCGGCAAGCCCGCCGCGCCGGCCAAGGCCGAGACCGGCAAGGGCAAGAAGTAGCCGCCGGAGGCTCGGGCCGGCCGAAGCTCCCGCCGGCGCCGCCGGGGCGAAGGCTCGCCCGCCGGACGGGAGCGGCTCGGGCCAACGGCGCGGGCCGCGCCTCACGCCGATCGATGGGATCCCCATGCTGGTCATCGCCGGACTCGGCAATCCGGGCCTGCGCCACGCGCGCAACCGCCACAATGTCGGCTTCATGGCGGTCGACGCGATCGCCGAGCGGCAGAAGTTCGGTCCGTTCCGCGCCCGCTGGCAGGGGCTCGCGGCCGAGGGCTTGATCGGCGAAACGCGGGTCATGGCGCTCAAGCCGCAGACCTACATGAACGATTCCGGCCGCAGCGTGGGCGAGGCGCTGCGCTACATGAAGCTGGATTTAAGCGCGCTCATCGTCATCCACGACGAGCTCGATCTCGCGCCGGGCAAGGTGAGGGTGAAGGTCGGCGGCGGCGAGGCCGGCCACAACGGACTGCGCTCGGTCACCGCCCATGTCGGGCCCGGCTATAAGCGGGTCAGGATCGGCATCGGCCATCCTGGCGACAAGGCGCTCGTCTATCACTATGTCTTGAGCGACTTCGCGAAATCGGAGGCGCCCTGGGTCGGGGCGGTCGCTCATGCGATCGCCGAGGCCGCGCCGTTCTTGGTCGCCGGCCGGGACGCGAGCTTCCAGAACAAGGTTCATCTCGCGATGGAGGCGGCTGGCTTCGGCGAAAAGCCGGAGGCCTGACTGAGGCGCCGCCTCCGGCCGCCTCCCGCGGG
>DATNBG010000408.1:0-3725 GCA_035572075.1 Roseiarcus sp.
TTACGCTCTCGACCTGCACGACGAGGACATTTTCTGGTGCACGGCCGATCCCGGCTGGGTGACCGGAACGAGCTACGGGATTATCGCGCCTTTGACCAATGGCGTGACAAGCGTCGTCGTGGAAGCCGAGTTCGATCCCCAACTCTGGTATGACATTCTTCAGGAGGAGCATGTCTCGGTCTGGTACACGGCGCCGACGGCGATCCGGATGATGATGAAGCTCGGCGCGGAGGCTGTGCGCGGTTACGACCTCTCCGCCTTGCGCTTCATGGCGAGCGTCGGCGAGCCACTCAATCCCGAAGCCGTAGTCTGGTCGCAGCAGGTTTTCGGCAAGCCGTTTCACGACAATTGGTGGCAGACCGAAACTGGCGGCATCATGATCGCCAACTACGCCTCAATGGACGTCAAACCCGGCTCGATGGGTCGCCCGCTGCCGGGCATCGAGGCCGCGATTGTTCGCCGCGACGAGGCCGGCGGCGTCACGGTTGTCTTCGACCCCATGGTCGAGGGCGAGCTTGCCCTCAAAGCGGGCTGGCCTTCAATGATGCGCGGCTATCTGAATGAAGAAGAGCGCTATCGAAAGTGTTTCGCTGGTCCGTGGTACCTGACCGGCGATCTCGCCAAAGAGGACGCCGAAGGCTATTTCTGGTTCGTCGGCCGCGCCGATGACCTGATCAAGTCGTCCGGCCATCTCATCGGGCCTTTCGAAGTCGAAAGCGCGCTGATGGAGCATCCCGCCGTCGCTGAAGCTGGCGTCATCGGCAAGCCCGACCCTCTGGCCGGCGAGATCGTCAAGGCTTTTGTCACGCTTAATCCAGGCTTCGCGCCCTCGGAAGATTTGCGGAAGGAGCTGCTCGGCCACGGCCGCAAGCGTCTGGGCGCCGCCGTGGCGCCCAAGGAGCTCGACTTCCGCGCCGCTCTGCCGCATACGCGCAGCGGCAAGATTATGCGCCGTCTCCTCAAAGCGCGGGAGCTCGGCCTGCCGGAAGGCGATCTCTCCACGCTGGAGACCGCAGCGCTATGACCGAGAAAGTTCACCTCGACCGCGCGCATTTGCTGCGCTTGTTGGCCCAGATGATGCGGGTGCGCCGTTTCGAGGAGAAATGCGTGGAGCTTTACGAAGCGGAAAAGATCCGCGGCTTCATGCATCTCTATGACGGCGAGGAGGCGGTTTCGGTCGGGGTCATCGAGGCCCTTGAGCCTGAGGATGCGATTGTCGCGACCTACCGCGAGCACGGCCAGGCCCTGGCGCGCGGAATCGGCATGAACGCGCTGATGGCCGAACTCTACGGGAGGAAGGAGGGCTGCTGTCGAGGGCGGGGGGGGTCGATGCACATCTTTGACCGCGCGCTGCGCTTCTATGGCGGCAACGCCATTGTCGGCGGCGGCCTGCCGTTGGCAGTCGGGATCGCCCTCGCCGACAAGGAGCTGGGCCGCAAATCGGCGACCGCCTGCTTCTTCGGCGACGGCGCGGTGGACGAAGGGTCGTTTCACGAAAGCATGAATCTCGCCGCGCTGTGGAGGCTGCCAGTCCTGTTCGTTTGCGAAAACAATAAATACGCGATGGGCATGGCGATCGAGCGCGCCGAGTCCGAGCCGCATATCGCGCGCAAGGCGGCGGCCTATGGAATGGCGAGCGAGACCGTCGATGGCATGGATGTCGTCGCCGTCGCGGTCGCCGCCCGGCGAGCGCTGGCCGATGTCAAAGAGAGAAGCGCGCCGTTTCTGCTCGAGTGCGATACCTACCGCTTCCGAGCGCACTCGATGTTCGACGCTCAACTTTATCGGACGCGCGAGGAAATTGCTGCTTGGCGCAAGCGAGATCCCATTCAGCAGTTACGAAGCTGGGCGGGACAGAACGGGCTGATTCACGACTCGGACATTGAACGAATCGAGGCGGACATCGAGGCCGAAATCGCCGCCGCCGTCGCTTTCGCCGAAGCCGGAACGCTCGAGCCGGTCGAGGAGCTCGAGCGCTTCGTTTATATGGAGCAGACGCCGGCATGAACGCCGAAGCGAGAGCCGCGGCCGCGCCGCAGCGCGTCACTTATCGTGAGGCCTGCAAACAAGCGATTCGCTCGGCGATCCTTGCCGATGAGCGCGTCTTTCTGATGGGCGAGGACATCGCTCGTTACGGCGGCTGCTACGCGGTCACCAAAGGTCTTGCGGCTGAGCTCGGCGAGCACAGGATTCGCGACACCCCGCTGTCGGAGGCTGCTTATGTCGGCGCCGGGATCGGCGCGGCGATGTCCGGCATGCGGCCGATCGTAGAGATCATGACGGTAAATTTCGCCTTGCTGGCGCTCGATCAGATCATCAACAACGCCGCCACGATCCCGCATATGTCGGGAGGTCAGATCGCAATTCCTCTCGTGATCCGCATGGCGACTGGCGCCGGGAGACAGCTCGCGGCCCAGCATTCGCACAGTCTTGAGGGATGGTTTGCGCATATTCCCGGCCTTAAAATCCTTGCGCCCGCCACGATCGAAGACGCGCGACACATGCTGCAGGCGGCGCTCGACGATCCCAATCCCGTGCTCATTTTCGAGCATGTGATGCTCTACAACGAAGAAGGCTTGCTCGACCCGACTGTAACCGGCGTGGATATAAAATCGGCGAAAATCCGGCGCTCCGGCCGCGACGTCACCCTCGTCGCCTATGGCGGAGGCCTTGGCAAGACGCTCGCGGCGGCCGAAACCCTGCATGCGGAAGGAATCGAAGCTGAAGTCATCGACCTGCGCGTGCTTCGCCCGCTGGATGAGGCGACGGTGCTTGGCTCGGCGGCGCGGACGCGGCGAGTTGTGATCGTGGATGAAGGTTGGCGATCGGGATCGCTCTCCGCAGAAGTGGCGGCGCGCATTGGAGAGGCGGCGTTCTTCGAGCTCGACGCGCCCATTCGACGCGCATGCGGGCGGGAGGTTCCGACGCCTTACGCGGCGCATCTTGAACAGGCCTCTCTGCCCCAGTCGGCGAGCATTGCAGCGGCCGCGCGCGAACTGATCAAGCCGCGATGACCGATTTCCGAATGCCGTCGCTTGGCGCCGACATGAGAGCCGGCACATTGGTCGAATGGCTGGTCAAGCCGGGGGATAAGGTCCGTCGCGGCGACATCGTCGCGATTGTCGAGACGGACAAGGGCGCGATCGAAGTGGAGATATTCACGCCAGGTGTGATTTCCGACATTCTTGTGCCGGTTGGAACCGAGGCGACCGTGGGCACGGTTCTGGCGCGTCTGATCGGTGGGCCGCCGGCCGTGAGCGCCGTCCGGTCGCCTTCGCCTCCACCAGCGCCTTTAGAACCGCCCGCGCCGCTCGCGGTCGCCGCGGCGACGCCGACCGCGGCAGGAGCGCCGACCACCGCTCCTGCTCGCAGCGCGGCGGCGGAACGCCCTCGCGCTTCGCCCGCTGCGCGCGAGCTGGCGCGCCAGCGCGGCGCTGATCTCGCTCAGATCGTCGGAACCGGCCCGGGCGGCGCAATCACCCGCGTCGACGTCGAAGCCGCAGCGGCGGCTTCGAGGCCGCGCCAGCCGCGGGCGCGCGGCGGCTTCGATCCGCAAGCCATGCGCGAGGCGATCGCCGCCGCCGTGAGCCGTTCGAAGCGCGAAATCCCGCATTACTATCTCAGCCAGACGGTGGACTTGTCCCGCTTGCTGGCTCGGCTCGAGGTCATGAACCGCGACCGTCCGCCGAGCGATCGTCTGCTGCCCGCCGCTTTTCTCCTTCGCG